>NZ_JAMBDT010000114.1:0-15213 GCF_025143765.1 Gordonia sp. p3-SID1431 | reverse complement strand
CCCCCCACCAGTGGGGACTTTCTCATGGCCACGGACACCCCCGCATGCGCGGCGATCGTGCGCAGCCCCGGCGACGGTAACCCCACCGCCAGACCCAGCCACAACCGCAGGACTTCTCTGATCTCTTCCACAGCAACCTCCCGATAGCCCATGCCGCCGCCCCTTCCATGACTGCTCGTCACGGCCGAGTCAACGGGACCTGACCCCGGACCTTGGACACGTTGAATCCCGCAGTTCGCGGGGAGAAGCGAGATGATCAAGGTATGGCTCGGAGACACTATTCAGAGCAGTTTCGTCAGGACGCGGTGGACTTGTACGAGTCGACCCCCGGGGCCACGGTGCGCGGTATCGCCGCCGATCTTGGGGTCGAGCGCGGCACGTTGCGTCACTGGCTTGAGCGCTACGGCACCGGCCGCAAGACCGCTGCCGATGGCAGCGGGGCGGTCAGCCCGCTCAAGGCCCGCAACGGCGATGGGCCCGCTGTGGTGGGGCCAGAAAGCGCTGAGGCCAAGATCGCACGGTTGGAGAGGGAGAACGCGGCACTGCGTAGCGAGAAGCTCAAGCTGAGCACCGAACGGGAGATTTTGCGTCAGGCGGCCAAGTATTTCGCCGGGGAGACGAACTGGTGAGCCGCTTCCAGTTCGTCGCCGACCACCTCGACACCTACCCGGTCAAGTGGCTATGCGATCTCCTCGAGATCGCGTGTTCGTCGTTTTACGCCTGGCGCAAGGCGGCCCCGCGCCGGGCGGCTCGTGCGGAAGCTGATCATGTTTTGGCGCAACGTATTCGTGAGGTTCACGATGGTGACAGCACCTGTGGTGCACCGCGGATTACCGCGGAACTCAACGATGGGGTGGCGCTGGAGAACCGGGTCAATCACAAACGGGTGGCGCGGGTGATGCGCGCCCACGGCATTGTCGGTTATCGGCGGCGCCGTCGTGTGGTCACCACGATCCCTGAACCTGCCGATCGCATAGTCCCTGACCTGGTGGAACGCGATTTCACCGCGCCCGCCACGAACCGGGTGTATGTCGGCGATATCACGTATCTGCCGATCGCCGATGGCTCCAACCTGTACCTGGCTACGGTGATCGACTGCTACTCCCGACGGTTGACGGGGTGGGCGGTGGCCGATCATATGCGCACCGATCTCGTTGCCGATGCCTTGCAAGCGGCACAACAGACGCGAGGGTCGTTGTCGGGAGCGGTCTTTCACTCCGATCACGGCTCGGTCTACACCAGCAAGGCCTACGCCAACCTGTGCGCTGAACTCGGCGTGACCCAGTCCATGGGAGCGGTGGGCACCAGCGCCGACAATGCGATGGCCGAGTCGTTCAACGCCACGCTCAAACGCGAGGTCCTTCAAGATGAGCAGTCCTGGCCCGATGAGTTCACCTGCCGGCGTGAAGTCTTTGGGTGGCTCGTGCGTTACAACAACCGCCGAAGACACTCGTGGTGCGGGCACCAATCACCACTCACCTACGAAAACCGTTACGCTGCTACACTTCTACACGCAGCATAAATCCCACCCTGTGTCCAAGATCCGGGGTCAAGGCCCAACGGACAAAACAAGAGACCACCAGCGCAACGCGCCGGTGGTCCCATAACTGGCAATCCAGGTGGTCCCATCCCGATGGCAAAAATCAGCTCACAGCGGTCCCTTCACCGTGGCAAATGACACTCGCGGTACCTGACGCTTCGGCGAGAGTGTTGTCGGAGGAGTCGCGCACAGTGCTGACCGAGGGGTCGACTTTAAACTCGATCAGCCGGTCGGCATAGGCCAGCGATATGTATTGGGGGTTCATTTGGTCGACGCAAGACCATGAAGTACCCCAGGTTTAGTTCCTATGTGGTTGCGAGGGCCGGGGCGGCCGACTCGCAGATAGCTGAGGCGCCGTTGAGGGCGGCCTCGAACTCTGTGGGTGGTTGATAGTCGAGCGCTTCGTGTAGACGCTGTTGGTTGTACCACCAGACCCATTCGCAGGTGGCAAGCCCCACCTGCTCGACGGTGCGCCAAGGCCGACGCTGCCTGATCAGCTCGGTCCGTATGGTAGCCGCAACATGCCAACCGACGATCACGCGGGTGCAGGCATCGGTGACAAATTCGGTGTAGGCGAAGCCCTGCCAGGTTCGCACGCAGGTGATGTCGACGACCCATAGCTGGGACGACCCGTAGCTGGTTGGGTCGATCGGCACGAAACTGTCGCTGAACTCGGTCGGTAGGTCTGGCCGTGGTCGGGTCGGGACGGGTGGTGAAAGCCTTCGCTGCCCGCTGCACTCCGCGGACCCCGGCCAGTCGCATCAGCCGCCGGGTCTGATTCTCGGCCGATGTGGTGGCCGGCGCCGGCGGTGGTAGGTCCGTTCGATCCAGGTGACGATTGCGATCCGTAGCTGTTCACGGGTGTCCCAGCGTTGACGGTCGAGCACGTTGCGTTGCAGGAGCGCGAAGAAGATCTCCATAGCTGCGTTGTCCCCTCACGCCCCGACCTTGCCCATCGACCCCGTTGGACCGTGAGTATTCAAGGCGTGTAGGAATTTCCGCGACCGGAGCTGTGACCCTCGATCCGAGTGAACGATGCAGCCGGCCACCTCACCACGACGGGCCAGCGCGCTGTGCAACGCTGCCACGGCCAGTCGGGACTTTCATCCGGGAATCGATGCTGTAGCCGACGATCCGCCCTGAGTGCACGTCCTTGATTGCACACAGATAGAGCTTGCCCTCACGGGTGTGGTGTTCGGTGATACCAGTGAGCCACAACCGATGTGGCTCCTCGGCGGTGAAGTCGCGCTGGACCAGATCATCGTGGACTGGTGGTCCCGGTCGTCGGCCGTTACGACCTCGCTTCTTGCCGAACACCGACCACCAGGCGTTGTCGCGGCAGATCCGCCACGCGGTCCGCTCGGCCATCGACTCACCCACGGTGGCGGCTTCCCCGGCGAGGAATCGGTAGCCGAATTCCGGGTCCTCGCGGTGGGCATCGAACAGGGCATTCGCCCGATACGCCGCGGCCAGCTTGGCATTGGTGACCGGGCTGGCCAGCCACCGGTAGTAGGGCTGGCGCGAGAGCTGAAGTACCCGACACGACACGCGACGGCAATCCCGTCGGCGGCGAGCTCTTTCACGAGCGGGTACAGCCTTTTCCCGGCAGGTTCGCCTGCGATAGATACGCCGCCGCTCGACGCAGCACCTCGTTCTCCTGCTCAAGCAGGCGGATCCGCTTACGGGCCTCGCGCAGTTCAGCGGACTCGGTCGAGGTCACGCCAGGGCTGCGGCCCCCATCAATATTCGCGCGTCGCATCCACTTGTGCAGCGTCATCGGGTGCACACCGAAGTCGTTGGCGACCTGCTCGATCGTGACGCCTTCTCCACGATCACGAGCCACCCGGATCGCATCGTCTCGGAGCTCCTGGGGGTACGGCTTGGGCACAGCTACATCCTTCCCGACCGCCCGAAGGCAAGCCAGATCAGATGTCACCTATCCGTGCAGCAGTCCCTAGCGACAGTCCCGCGCGGATACTGGGGAACTAAACCAGGAGTACGTTAAACGGTTTCGTTGTTCGGCCACCAGCTGGTTTTGCCTAGTAGTGTCGCGATGGCCGGCACGACGATGGTGCGCACTATAAAGGTGTCGAGCAGTAGTCCGATACCGATGATCAGTCCAACTTGGGTCATGATGGAGATCGAGCCAGCCATGAGGCCGAACATGCTGGCAGCGAAGATGAGGCCGGCCGAGGTGATGACCGATCCGGTGTTGGTGACGGTTCGTAGAACGCCGATTCGTATGTTGTTCTGGGATTCCTCGCGTAGGCGAGAGATGAGCAGCATGTTGTAGTCTGCGCCGACGGCGACGAGGACTATGAAAGCCAATAGCGGTACAGGCCAGGCGATCTCGGTTTTGAGGATGTGTTGGAAGATTAGGACGCCGATGCCCAGTGCCGCGGTGTAGTTGAGGACGACGGTTCCTAGGAGATACAGCGGTGCGATGAGTGCTCGGAGGAGAAGGATTAGGATCAGGCCGACGATGATGAGGGTTGCCAGTGCCAGGAGTTGAAAGTCGTCGGCGAGTAGGCGTTGCAGGTCGGCGTTGATGGCGGGGAATCCGGCGATTGCGATGTGGGAGTCCTCCAGGGTGGTGTTCGGTCTGGCGGCGTTTGCAACATCGGTGATGGTGTTGGTCAGTTGTATGGCTTCGGTGCTGTAGGGGTCGAAGCTGGTTTGTATTGCGTAGCGCACGGTATGGCCGTCGGGCGAGACGAATTGGCGAGCGACATCGACAAAGCGGCGGTCTGCGTTGGCTTGAGGTGGCAGGTAGAAGCCGGTCGCGGAGTCTGTTCCGGCGGTTTCGCGGGCGGAGGTTTGGAGTTGCGTGGCTAGGGTGGCCATCCCGGCTAGTTGCTGAAGGTTGCTGTCGATCAGCGCGGACACGCCGTCGGCGAGTTGTCGTGATCCTGCGGCGAGCTGACTCACGCCAGTTTGGAGTTGAGTGATCTTAGCGGGCAGGTCTTGGTTGTTGATGGTGCTCAGGGTGGAGTTGAGGGAGTTGACGGTTGCGGTGAGTTGGTCGGTGACCGTCGTGAGGGGTGTGTCTAGTTGTGCGAGTTGTGTTGACAGGGTGGTGATCTGGTCGAGCAGTCCACTCCCTAGTGTGGCGTTGAGGTCGCGAATCTGTGCGCGCAGGGTTGCGCACTGGGGGACTTGGGCGCACCAGGGCGCTGAGTCGAGGAGGGGTAGGATTGAGGTCACTGTTGTCAGCGCCGCGGATGTTTGGCGGGTCAGGGCGGCAAGTTGTGGGGCGTTCTGTGAGGCGCGGTCGAGTGCGGGCGCGGACGCGGCGAGCTGGCGCAGGAGTGGTTGGTACTGCTGGATTTGTTGACCGGCGGTGCTTGCTTGGGTGAGGATACCGGCGAGTGGCGTCAGGTTGAGGCGTAGCTGGGTGTCGAGTTGGGCCAGCCCGTCGGCGAGCTGGTTGGCACCGGAGCGCAACTGCTCGAGGTCGCCTTTTCGTTGCTGGCCGTCTGCGACGGCGCCTGCCACCTGGTCCCCGATCTGACCGTTCTGCCACGACAGCTCGGCCTGTTCGAGTTTGTCGCCGGTGGGGCGGGTGACGCCGATGACGCGAGTCACCCCGGGAATTTGGGATACCCGCGAAGCCATCTGCTCGAGGTCGGCAAGTCCGCTGGCGGTGCGTAGGTCGATCGGCGCATCCACCACAAGAAACTCAGCAACCGTCACATCTGTGGGGAAATGGCGGTCAAGCAGCGCATATCCCTGGTTGCTGTCGGTCGTCGCGGGTTGGCCCTGGCGGTCGTCATAGGTGATGTGGATACCCATCGCGATCGTGCTCAGCACGATCAGCCCCACCATCGTTATAGCGAGAAGGGGGACTGGGCGGCGGACGACAAGCACCGCCACGCGATTCCAGTACTTGCGCGTGAGGTCTCGTCGGGGGTTGCCCCAACCGAAGCGGGCTGCCCACTGCAGCACCGGCGGCAGCAAGGTGACAGTGGCGAGGAACCCGATGAGGATCGCGATCGCGCAGGCCGGACCCAAGGTGGAAAAGACGCTCAGTTCGCCGAACGCCATAGCCAGGAATGCCAGTGCCACCGTCGCCGCCGAGGCCAAGATGACCCGTCCGATCGTCGCTGTAGCGTCCACAAGAGCATCCGCGGTAGGCGCGCCTTGGCGCAACCGCTCGTGATAGCGGCTGATGAAAAAGACTGAGTAGTCCACCCCGGCCCCGAGCAGAATGACCGTCATGAATGCGACGGTGAACTGAGACACCGGCATTCCGAGCTCACCTAGTGCGGACAAGACGCCGCGGCCCACCCCAAGGCTGACACCAATCACCAGCAACGGCACCAGTGCTGTGAACAGCGATCGGTACACCACCAGCAAGATCAGGGCGATCAGCGCGACTGTGGCCAAAGTGATCACGACCAGGTCGCTCTCGGCACTCACGATCTGATCACTGAAGGTGGCTGCGGGTCCGGTGACATGAACCGCGGTACCAGTATCTTCAAACACCCGGCGTGCGGTTTCGCGGACGGTTTCCACCGCATGAGTCGCCGCCGGACCGCCCAGGGTCCCCGAGACCCCGACGGGCAGATACCAGGCCTTGCCATCCTCACTCAACGCCTGGCGGGCAGTGATCGGATCCGACAGCAAGTCACGAACCGATTGCACATCGTCAAAATTTTCACGGAGCTGTAGGACCAACGCGTCGTATCGCTCTCGCGTGACCTCTGTAAGCCCATTCGGGTTCTCCATGGTCACGAAGACAGTGGTCTTAGCGCCCTTTTCCCCGAATGCGCCACCCATTTGATCAAGAGCTTGAAAGGACGGAACCCCTGCAGGGATCGGATCTACCGATTGCTGCCGCACCACCGTCTCCAACTGAGGAAACAGCACCGCCAACACCACCCCGACAGCTATCCACACCCCGATGACCAGGGACTTGTGCGTCAAAGTGAACCGCGCGATTCGTCCCAACGTGGAGCTGTACTCGCTGCGCTCGACCAACGGCCGCCTTGCCAAGCGCTTGTCATCGGGACGATGGACCACCATACGCAGTACCTCACCAACTCATCTGGCCCACAGTGGAACCATCGGTAGCGCTACGCTACAAGTTGTAGCGTAAAAGTGGAAGGCGGTGAGGCTATGTAGGCGGGCGCCGCCTGTGCGCCGCAAGAAAGTCATCGACGAGGCGCTCGAGATCAGCGACATCCATCGCGCGAATCCCGGTGAGCTTGGCGAAGACCAGAGGGCCTGCCAGCTGAGTGATCGCCATGGTCAAGTCCGGATCGTCGAGTTCAGCGGCGGCCGCGCTACTTGTCAACACTCGATCAAAGGGTTCTCGGTACTGGTTGACTACGCGCATCCGCAACGGCCCCAATGCGTTTGGTTCTTCGCCAGGTTGCTTGGGAACCATTGCCAACCAAGCCAGTGTGGTCAACTGCAACGGAGCCTGTTCGATGAGAGCAGCCTGGCGTTGCATCAATGTGACCAGGTCATCGCGAATCGATTGCGAGGTTTCAGGGTTGTCCACCTGAGGCAACAACCGCTCGAAGGCTGCTGCCACCAGGTCCGTGGTGCTCTCAAAATGTCGATACAGCGTGGTGCGGGCTACGCGAGATAGCCGGGTTACAGCCTCCACGGTGACCGCTTCGACCCCACCGCTGCTGAGCAGGGTCGCGGCAGCATCCAACAACCGCGCCCGCGAGCGAACCCGCCTCGGGTCCACATCATCGATATCGGCGATCTCCACCCTTGCCCACTTCCCGCTCCAGACCAACAGCACAAACGATACCGTCGGTAACAGAACGAAACTGCGAGTGCTCGAACACCGAACGAGGACCGCAGAGAGGACCACCCAATGGGCTTCGATCAGCGGCTACCAGCGCACTCGCCATCATGTATGGGATGTGGCAGCGACAACCCCAGCGGACTCCAGCTCGAGGTATACAGGCATGACGACCACGTCTACGCTGATCTAACCTTCGACGAACGCCAATCAGGAGCACCCGGCCTAGCCCATGGCGGTGCCATCTCAGCAGCCTGCGACGACATCATGGGATTCACCCTGTGGATCGCCCGCACACCTGCAGTCACTCGAACACTCACCGTCGAGTACCGACACCCAGTGCCACTGCACACACCCGTGCACCTCGTCGCCACGGTCGTCGATAACACCGCTCGGGCACTCTCCATCAAAGCGGTCGGCACAGTAGGCAAGAAAGCGTATTTCACCGCGAACGCCGTGTTCGTGAAAGTTGACTTAAGTCACTTTCAGAACCACGGAGACCCGGACGCCGCCACAGACCTGATTACTCGATTCCTTCAAGCCGACTAGAATACCGTAACCGCGCCTGCATCTGGTGTTACCCGATACAGCAAGGCTGCATCAACCCTGAGGGCGAGACGTATCTAACCCATTCGCAGCGCCTTACCGCCCTCCCCGTGAACCGAGCGCTTAGCTTGTGAGGTGAGCCCTCCTGGGTGGTCCAGTCGTTGTGGGACTCTGTTGCTCGATTGTTCGAGCAGGAAGAATCAACGACGTCATGACATCGAACAAGCGCCGCCGGCACACGCCGGAGCAGATCATCCGCAAGCTCGCCGAGGGCAATATGCTCCTCGCCGCTGGTCAGGAACTCGACGAGGTGTGCCGGCACCTCGAAGTCGCGGAGTCCACGTGGCATCGCTGGCTGGCCCAGTACGGCGGCATGAAAGCTGATGACGCCAAGCGGCTCAAAGAACTCGAGGCGGAGAACGCCCGACTCAAGAAGCTCGTGGCCAACCAGGCCCTCGACATTGACATGCTCAAGGACCTGTCGTCGGGAAACTTTTGACCCCGAACCGTAAACGCCGCGCCGTGACGGTGCTGCAAGAACGGTTCGGGGTGTCTCAGCGTCGGGCGTGTGCGGTGGTCGGTATCCACCGCTCGACGATGCGCCTGAGGACACAACCAGCGGACGACGAGGACACCAGGCTGAGGGCCTGGCTACGCAGGTTCTCCACCGACCGGCCCCGGTGGGGGTGGCGGCGAGCAGCGAAGATGGCACGCAAATCCGGATGGGCGGTCAACGACAAACGTATTCGTCGACTATGGTGTGAGGAAGGACTTCGAGTGCCCCAGCGCCGCAAAAAGAAGCGGTTGACCGGCGTCGGTGTCACCGTAGGGGCGATGTGTCCTATCCGGCCGAACGTGATCTGGGCGATGGACTTCCAATTCGACACCCTCGCTGATGGTCGTACGATCAAGCTACTCAACATCATTGATGAGTACACCCGAGAGTGCCTGGCCATCGAGATCGGCAGGTCAATCGACGCCGACCAAGTGGTCGCAGTCCTTGACACGCTGGCTTTGACCCGCGGGGCGCCGGTCTACGTGCGGTTCGACAACGGCCCCGAATTCGTCGCCCACGCCGTACGCGACTGGTGCCGATTCACCGGCACCGGAGCCTTGTTCATCGACCCCGGTTCGCCATGGCAGAACGGCTGGATCGAATCGTTCAACGGTCGACTACGCGATGAACTGCTCAACTCGTGGCGCTTCGATTCTCTGCTCGAAGCCCAAGTGATCACCGAGGATTGGAGGACCGACTACAACACCGCCAGGCCCCACAGCGCCCACGGCGAACTCAGCCCCGCTGAATTCGCTCTACAGTGGACCACGACCCACCAATCCCAAGCCGCATAGCGACTGGACCACCAAACGGGTCCCCCTCACCATCAAGTCGCGCATCGCGCTGGAGCCGCAATGGCCGCCCATTCGGTGTGGATAGGTGTCGAGCAATGACTCGGACATTGTCATGGTCTCCCTAGTGGTGGTGGACACTGTGCGACGGGATCTGGCCGACAGGTGGTGGCACGGGTGTTCGAGCGGGCAGTAACCTGCGGCGGTAGCCCGCCGGAGCGCACACTATGCGCGGAATGCGTCGGACGGAGCTGGCCGTCCCGAGAAGATCAGAGGGCCGTAGGCATGCCGCAGGCCCGCCAGGATTTCCTCGAGGGGCAAGTCGTTGTAGACGCCGCGTTCGTGCACGTACTCCATGTGCGCGGAGCCGTCCGCCGCGTGCGCGTGAAACAACGCGTCGCGATCGCCGGTGAAGTCGATAGGTGGGACCCCGAATCGAGTGCACAATTCAATGTTGAACGCGGGTGTAGCTTTCAACCAGCGCCCCTCGATGTAGACGTGGCTGTATCCGTGATATACGAAGACGTCGGTTCCCATGAGTTCGCGCAGCGCGTCGGTCTGCAGATGATTGCGTACATCAGCGAAGCCGAGCCGGGCCGGTATGTTTGCCGCGCGGAACGCGGCTGTCAGTACGACCGCTTTGGGTACGCAGTACCCACGTCCGGACTCGATGACATGGCTGGCCCGGTAATGATCGGGCTTGTCAGAGACGGTGTAGGGGTCGTAACGGATCTGGTCTCGGACTGCGGCGAAGAGGCGCCGCGCCTTCTCGCGATCGGTGTCCGCGTCGCCGACCGCGTCTTGGGTGAAGGCCTGCACGGTCGCGTGATGGATGTCGAGGAAGGTCGATGCTGTGAGCGCCGCCGCCGGCCTTTCCGCTGCCGCGGGTGATGTGGTCATGGTGTGGCTCCGATCAGTTCGGACCTGTCGAGCGACGAACGCTGTGCGATCGTACGCTTCGCGTTCATGAAATCCTTGGGTCTGTTGACGCAGTCCGCGGCGATCAGCTCGCCGTCGTTGAAGTAGTAACAGGTGAAGTCACGGTCGTGGTCAGGGTCACCGCTGACCAGTACCTCGTCGTACCCGGTGTTGAGCCCGGCGATCTGCAGCTTCAGATCGTATTGATCGGACCAGAACCAAGGCAGCGCGGTGAGACCGGCTTCGTTGCCGCAGATGGTCGCTGCCGCGACCTTGGCCTGCTCGGTGGCGGCCGCCACACATTCGAGGCGGACGCGCCTGTCGTACCGTGCGATCCGTTGGTTGACGCAGTCGCCGGCGGCGACGATGTCGGGGTCGCTGGTGCGTGCATGGTCGTCGACGATGACTCCGTCGTCAACCTCGAGGCCCGCGGCGACCGCGAGATCCGTGTTGGGAATGATGCCGACACCGACGATGACGAGGTCCGCGGCCAGGGTCTCACCGTCGGCGAGCACCACCTCTTCGACTCGCCCCTCCCCGCGAAAACCCTCGACCAACGCGCTGGTGCGAACATCGACACCCTCGGTCCGGTGGGTACGGTCGAAAAACCTCGAGACCACCGGCGCGGTCACCCGCTCGAGCACGCGTTCCGCAGCCTCGAGAACAGTGACGTCCACACCCTGAGCTCGAAGTGAGGCGGCCGTCTCCAGGCCGATATAGCCGCCGCCGACGATGACGGCCCGGCAACCTGGCACCACCGCGGCACGGATGGCCTCGACGTCGGTGGCGGTGCGCAAGTAGTGGACGCCCGTCAACTCGGCGCCCGGAACGGTCAGCGCGCGGGCGCGCGCGCCGGTGCACAGTGCCAGCGTGGCGTAAGACACCACGTCTCCACTGTTGAGGGTGACGGTGTGCGCGGAACGGTTGATCGCCGTCGCCGTTCCGTCCACGAGCTCGATCCGCTGCTTGTCGTAGAACTGACGTCCGCGGATCGCGCAGTCATCAAGCTGTGATGCACCTGCCAGGTATGCCTTGGACAGCGGTGGACGCTGGTAGGGGAGCCTGCCCTCGTCGCCGATCAGCAAGACATCCCCGGCCCATTTCTCCTTTCGGAGAGCGCCCGCGAGTTGGACGCCGGCGTGGCTCGCGCCGAGGATGACGACCTGATCAGCCGTCACATTTCCCCCTTGGGGGTCAGGCGAACCATCATCTTGCTGATCCCACGGACAAAGTTCGATTGCACGTACTCCGGCTCACCCACCACCTCGATGTTGTCGAAGCGAGGGAGGAGCTCCTCCCACAGGATGCGTAGCTGGAGCTCGGCGAGCCGGTTGCCCATGCAGCGGTGTACACCGAAACCGAACGCGATGTGGTTGCGGGCGTTGGCCCGGTCGATGATGAGCTCGTCTGGACGCTCGAAGACGCGCTCGTCTCGGTTGCCCGAGGCGTACCACATCACCACCTTGTCACCCTTGCGGATGAACTGGCCGCCGAGCATGACGTCCTTCTTGGCGACCCTGCGCATGTAAGCAAGAGGGGTCTGCCAGCGGATGATCTCCGACACCGCGTTGGGGATGAGGTCGGGGTTGGCCTTGAGCTTCTCGAACTGCTCGGGGTATTCGTTGAGGGCCAGCACTCCGCCGCTCATGGAGTTGCGGGTCGTGTCATTGCCGCCGACGATCAGCAGCACGAGGTTACCGAGGAACTCCATGGGGCGATCGTCGAGGAGGTTCTTGGTGTCCTCGTTGCTTTGCAGCATGGTGATGAGGTCGAAGCCAGGCTCTTCGCCGGCCACGGTACGTGCCGCCTTGTCCCGCCACAGCGAACTCAGGCCTTGCGCCATCGCGACCATCTCACGGAAGACCCTGTCGTTGTCCGAGGGGCCGCCGTTGGCCTGCTCCATCGAGGTCGCGAGGTCGGACCATTCGACCAGCTTGTGCCGCTTGTCGTAAGGGAAGTCAAGTAGCGTCGCGAGCATGCGTGCAGTGAGTTCGATCGACACAGTCTGGACCCAGTCAAACGGCTCGTTGAGTGGGAGGCCGTCGAGGACTTCGCGGACGCGCGCGCGGATGAGCCCCTCCATCTCACGAAGGTTCTTCGGAGCCACCACGCCCTGCACTGCGGCGCGCTGCTTGTCGTGCCGGGGCGGATCCATCGCGATGAACATCGCGATGTCCATGAAACGCGGGGGCCTGCCGATGATGATGAACGGTTCGGCGGAGAACGCCTCGTGATTCTTGTCGACCGCGATGATGTCGGCGTGTCGCGTGACCGACCAGAACGGACCGAAGGGGCTCTCCGAACGGAAGTGCACCGGCGCCTCGTTGCGGACACGCTCGAAGTACGAGCGCCACATACCCTGGCGATACAGGAACGGGTTACTCAGGTCGATTTCGGCGAGATCGACCTCGTCCACCGGCGGGATCGGGGTCTCGGTGAAGATCTTCTGGCCGTCGGTCCTTGTGACGATTCGGCGGGTCTTGTCATAGACATGCGCCCCCCGGATCTGAAGGTCGATCGGGATCATTGATTGCGCCTTCTCGGCGACGGTGGCTGCGATGCTCATGATTGCATTCCTTCGTCGTTGCGGGTCAGAGTTGGAATTCCGGGAGGCGAACAGTCAGGCCGTCCCACTCCTCAGTCGCGATCATCTGGCAGGACAGCCGCGAGGTTCCTTCCCGTTCCGGATGCATGCTCAGCATCTCTTCCTCGCCCTCGCCGCTGCGCCCGACGGTCTTGATCCACGCCGGGTCGACAATGACGTGACACGTACCGCAGGCCGCTTCGCCACCACAATCACCGTCGATGCCGGGGACGGCTTCGTCGACGGCGGTCTGCATGAGCGACTTCCCCTCCACGAGATCGGCTTCGTAGTCGTCTCCATCGTGGGTGATGTATGTGATCGTGGCCATGGCCACCTCCTTGCACGTATGAGGTTCCCCTTGAGTGTGAATGTGCGGATCCCGACCGATCCATGTGTGAACGTCGCAATCTGTTGTTAATCTGGCTCACGTGACCCTCGGTGAATCCGGTGTGCCCCCGTTGGCGTTTGCACAGCTTCTCGACAGCGGTGCGCTGGGCACGGAGGCGACGAGCGCATTCGGTCGGATAATGGCCCAGGAGGGCACCGACCTCAGAACGTTGATCACGCAAGAAGCGCAGGTGCCGATGCAATGGTTTCATGACGTGTATCCGACGATGGGGCCGCACGACGGGTTTCGGCTGGGCCTCGCATTCGCTGAGCACGCTCAGCTGACCTCCTTCGGTCCACTGAGCCTGCCGCTGGTCAGTGCCGGGTCGGTCGTTGACATCGTCGAGTTGCTTCGTTTTCTGCCGTTGATCTCGACGGCGCTAAGTGCGGACTTTCATCATGGCGCCAGTGGTCTTACCATCGGTCTCGCAGGGCGCACCGACAGCGCGGGTACCGACTGCTTTGCCGTCACTTATGGGGGCCTGACCGTTCTGCGTCTGGTGAAAATACTCACAGGAGATGTGTCCTCAGCAGAGTTACACCTGACCTGCCCGGCGCCGACCGAGCCGCTGAACGTGGGAGAGATAGGGCATCGAGTCGTCTTCGATGCGCCAGCGTCATTTGTTCGCATACCAGCCGAGGCGCTTCATGAGGTGTGCCGCTTTTCCGATCCCGTCGCCTACCGGATCGGTACCGCCGAACTGCGACGGCTCTGCGATCAGCGGCGTCACAACTCGTACACGCAGCGCGTCCGAGCCCAGTTTGATGCAGACCCTGCTCGAGTCAACGCTAGTCGGATCGCAGCAGAGCTGTCGGTATCGGTAAGCACACTCAAACGGCACCTACACGCCGAGGGCACCACCCTGCGCCGCCTACGACAGCAATTCATGCAGGAGCACGCCATCCTCCGACTTCTCGATCCCGGCGTCGGAATCGGCCAGATTGCTACCGAACTGGGGTACTGCGACGTCGCAAGCTTTTCTCATGCGTTTGCTCGGTGGGTCGGCTGCTCCCCGTCGCAGTTTCGACTTCGACGTGCACGCCCGCCAGCCGCATGAATGCTCGACCAGCCCAATCGGGGCGTCAGCTGATTACACCACAACGAATTTCGCGACTGGTTCATAACGTTTCGATACGGTAACCCGGGCCCGCCCCGTCCGAAGCGCACGGTCGTTACAAGTCAGCCAGCATCGCCTACGCGGCAATTCTCAGCCACACCTCAACGTCTGCCGCCTCGCCGAGGACACCAGCCGGTTCGTTCTAGCCACCGTTATGGCATTCACCGAACGAATCCAGTCGGGCCTTCGGGACATTGCAACACCGCAGCAACGACGTTTGATAGACGCACATATGCGATACCGCCACGAGAATGTTTCGGTCGTCACCCTCGACCGCGAGATCATGATCACCGACGACGGTTTTCGCACACCAACTGCCCGACCGACCGACAATCTGGGCGGCCTGCTACGTCACGTAACGAGGCCATTCGCCGCATCGAGTGACGACGATCACGCCATGTTAATGTTAACTAGCCGCAATTTCCCGCTTGCCGAATACGACATGGGGCCGAGGATGATGCCGGCCGGCGCGGGAGGACGACTCGGGCGCCATCTTTACCCCTCAGCCAAGACGCGCACCCGTGACGAATACATTTGACACCGAGCATGACCGACTCTGCCACAGCCGCTTTAGCTGGTAAGGAAACGTGTCAGAGTAGGACGAGTTGTCGGCGCCGAACGTCCGCCGATGTCGCGGACGGCCGATGGTTCGAAGTCAGGCAGAGAGGGAGCCGATCGCTGCTTGCTCGCCGTCGCGGCCACTCCATGTTGCTATCCCTCCGATGAGAACTGCGCCCATGGCGCCTCCCGTGCGGCCGCGGGGCCACTGAATCCCCGTCCGCTCGATCTGGTCCTGCACCAGATTTGCTCAGCCAACAGCTACGGCTTCTTCTCCGGCAGTGGCCAACACCCCTTCACCGGAGTGCCCCATTCCATGAGACATGCCGCCCTCAGGGGTGACGTCGCTTGACAGCCAGACGTAATCCAGCTCGTCATCCTCGCGAATCTGGCGATGCTGACGTGTAAGGGCTCGGGACATGCTTGACGTCGTGTCGTCGGGACATCGTTGACG
>NZ_JAMBDT010000113.1:0-15260 GCF_025143765.1 Gordonia sp. p3-SID1431 | reverse complement strand
CGGAGCAGATTGGCGAGCCCGCCGCGCTCGAGCGTTCCCCACGTCCATCGGATCACCATGATCCCCTGTGCGCGCAGCGCATCCTCCCGGCGCTTCTCCCGGATGAGTGCATCGCGCGGGCTCTCACCCTGGCGCAACAGTCGGCCGTACTTCTGTAGTCCGTCGAACTCACCGACAAGTGTTCCGTCCCAGTCGAAGTCGGTCCGCGCGTCTCCGGCGTCCGTCTGGAAGGTGTGCTGCAGTCGCGGAGTCGGCAACCCGGCCTCGATCATCTGCGCCCGGCTCCACGACTCCCCGACACTCTCCGACGCACCGTCCGCATGCGCAAGGGCACGACGCGCGGTCCCCGCACCGCGCCAACGGTTCCGCGACGCGAGGATACGGGTCATCGTGGCGATGTCGGCGCCGGACGCCAGCGCGCGATCGAACACGGCCAGCGCTTGGGCGAAGTCACCGGACATCGCAACATCTACGGCGGTTCGCTCACGAGACGTGACCCTGATTCCGCCGATGTCGACCACCTCGTCGGGCGCCACCGGCCCGGCATGGACGATCCGTAACCCGTGCCCGAACCCGCCCACCTTCGACTTCTTCGTCAGATGCACGACCTCGCGTTCCGGGTGCAGCAGCGGCAGCTCGTGAACGGCTGCCGCCGAGTCGTGACTCAGGATCGACGCGTCACAGTCTCGAACAGACGTCGCGACCGCGATCGATCTCAGTCGGTACAGACGGTCACCCGGGTCCTCGGCGGACGCCTCGTCGGCCGCCAGTGCGCAGACCCCCGGGGCAAGACGAATCAGTTCGCCGCGCCGTACGGCGGCTGTCACAGCGTCGTCGTTGATGCCGAGTCGCAGCGTTGCCGTGCGGCGAATTAGCCCGTGTCTGTCGGTGGGAAAAGAGGTCATGACTTTAGGACGCACCAGGGCCGATATCGGATCCGCTTGCGAGGGTCGCTTACCCCACGACCGGCGAACCTCGACTCGACTCCTGGACTTCGATCGAAGTCCAGGAGTCGAGTTGAAGTGCACCGGTGGACCTCGACAGGAGGCCGACCCTGTTTCGACCACGCTCGCCCGGGGCTCGACCCGGAACACCGTGCTTCAATGTGACCCATGGCACGTTCTCATGAGCTGGAGTCCTTCGATCTTGACTTCTTCGACGATGCGCCGGTGCGGCACGTCATCGACGTGCGTCTGCCGGTCGCGCCGGAACGCGCGTGGGCCGAGTTCACCCGTCAGCACACGCTGGACTGGTGCCGCGCGATCAAGAAGATCGAGTTCGTCTCACCGGAACCGTACGGGGTGGGAACACAACGCCGCGCGGTCCTCGGTCCCGGCTATGTGACCCTCGACGAGGACTTCTTCGACTGGACGGAAGATCCGGCGAATGGCCACTACCGCAACGGTTTCCGGGTCCTGAGGGCGAACGTTCCCAGCATCCGCCGCTTCGGCGAGGCGACCGAGATCCTGCCCGCCGATGTGGGCTGCCGACTCAAGTGGACCTTCGCGCTCGAGTTGCCCACCTCGTCGCGGGTGGTCACCGCGTTCTCCGGTCCCGCGTCGTCGACGGTCTACAAGACCATCGAGGCCGACACCCTCAAGCACTTCGCGAACCTCGAACCTGCGAAGTGAGCCGCCGGCCGGCTGTCAGGCCACCACCGCGACGGCCGCCGACGTTCGACCCGTCGTCGGCACAGGCGAGGCAGTCAGCGTGCCCCGGCCCAGGTCATCGGCGAGACGCATCAGCACGCGAACCGATGGAGACGCTTGTGTGCTCCCCGTCCACGCAGGCTCGATCGCCACGGTGAACACGTCCACGTCGACGACCGCCGGGCGTCGCCCGTCGATCTCTGCGGAGCGGCAGAGCTTCCGGTCGCGGGTCAGCACGTGCAGCCTGATCATGTCCACGACGGGCGGCGAATTCTCCCCACCGAGTGTTGTTCGCCACCAGCACAAGCCGTCGATCCCGACGTCGCGATTGTCGAGACCCGGACATCTCTTCGATGGTCGATGGCGTCCGGCGGACCTCTCGAACAAGGCGAGACCGGCGCTACCCAATGTTGGTAGGACGCGGGTGTCCACACCGCCACCCCCGGCGGTGGCTTCCTCGTTCCGCACGCCTGTGATCAGCTCGACTGCCGGGGCAGTGACCCAGTGCACCGGCGCGTCGGCGAGATTCAACACCGTCACCGCGAGCGACGAAGACCACCAGTTGATGAGGCTGAGGAGTCCGTCCGCCTTCTCGAGGACGGCCTCCCGGTCGGCGTACTCGTCCGGATCGAGATGCAGCGAGCCCTCGTCCGCATCATTGAGATCTTCGGCCAGCAGACTCGCTTCGGCCTCGAGTTCGTCCAGCCGCCGGTAGGCCTTCCGTCGTTGCTCGTGAACGTCATCCATGAGCTCGTGACGGACGCGGTGAGCAATCCGTGGTGTCCAGGCCGCCTCTGCGGAGTGTGTGCGTCGTCCCATGGCAGGCAACGTAATCCGCCCTGCCCTCGCAGCCGCACCGAGAATCCACAGCACAGACGCTCATCCACAGAACTCCTCGTGTCAGCCGCGTCGAATACACGTCGGTCGCCCGTGGACGTTCCTCGGGAGCGTTCTGCGGAACACTCCGCCTCAACGACAGCACCACGTAAGCCGACGCAAGCCCGACGACAGGCTACGGCGCACAGTTGTCGGCATGACAACGACAACCACTCCCCGGCCACCCGGGTCCGTCCCCAGCTCGGTCGACAGTCGCCGTCGGAACCGGTCGAACACCACGAGCGCGTCGGCGGCGCGGCCTTCCCCGGCGAGCGCCCGCATCAGGGCGGTGTGTGCCGACTCGTCGAACGGGTCTCGCGCGCAGCGCTGTTCGGCGATGGATCGCGCGTTCGCGAAGTCACCCTCGGCGAGCGCGGCCGTCAGCTGCGCGCCGTCGAGCGCGTCCTGGGTACGTCGAATGCGTGCGGACAGTGTCTCCGTCACCGGGGACCCGTCCCCGAGATCGTCTCCGGGCACGCCGCGCCACCACTGCCGCGCCCGGTCGTGCGCATCCCGGTCACCGTCGGCGAGCAGCGTGTCGATCACGTCGAGGTCGGTGCGGCTGTTGCGCAGTCGATAACCGTTCTCGGTGCCCTCCAGAACCCCCTCGGGCAAGAGCTTGCGCAGCCGGGACACCTGGGTGTGCAACGCACTGTGCGGCGAACGCGGCGGATCGTCGGCCCAGACGTGGTCGATGAGGCGGTCCGCCGAGATCACGCGCCCGTCGGCGAGGGCGAGCGACACGAGCAGGCGTCGGGCCCGCAGCCCCGGCACCGCGACGAGCCGATCGGGGCTCTCGGCGCCCACCGGGCACGCGCCGACCGCGATCGGGCCCAGCACACCGATCAGGGCGGGTCCGTCGGCAGCCACCCAGACAGGTTAGCGCCGACGTTCGCCCTCAGTCCCGCAGGAACCCCGCGTCGGCGAGGGCCCGCCGGACGTCGTGCTGGTGGTCGTGTCCGCGGGTCTCGACACTGACAGTCACCTGCACCTCGCCGAGATACAAATCGTCGGCGACGCGGGAATGGACGACGTCGAGCACACTCGCGCCGAGGTCGCGGAGCAGTTCCAGCAGTGCGACCAGTCCACCGGGCCGGTCGGAGACGGTCGCGGTCACGGTGAGGAATCGTCCGGCGGCGGTCAGGCCGTGGGTCGTCACATGGCGCAGCAGCAGCGGGTCGATGTTGCCGCCGGACAACACGACGCACACGGTCCCGGACAGCGCGAGCCGACCGCTCACCGCCGCCGCCACCGCCGCGGCCCCGGCAGGCTCGACCACCAGCTTCGCCCGCTCCAGCATGAGCAGCAACGCGGTGCTCAACTCTTCCTCGCTGACCGTGACGATCCGGTCGACGAACTCGGAGACGTGCGCGAACGGGACCTTCCCGGGTGTCGCGACGGCGATGCCGTCGGCCATGGTGTTCATCGCCGCGACCGGTGTCGGCCGCTCCTCGGCGAGCGACGTCGGCCAGGCCGCGGCCTGCGCCGCCTGCACGCCGATCACCTCGACCTCCGGTCGTCGCAGACGCGCCGCCGCGGCGACGCCGGCGAGCAGCCCCCCGCCGCCGAGCGGCACGAGAATCGTTGACACGTACGGGATCTGCTCCAGGATCTCGACGCCGACCGTCGACTGTCCGGCAACGATGTCGAGATGATCGAACGGGTGGATCAGAGCCGCGCCCGTCGTCTCGGCATGACGCTGCGCCTCGACGAGCGCCTCGTCGACCGTTGATCCGGCGAGCACCACCTCTGCGCCATAGGCTTTCGTCGCGGCGATCTTCGGCAGCGCGGCCCCGACCGGCATGTAGACCCGTGAGGCGATCCCCAGTTCCGATGCCGCCCAAGCGACTCCCTGCGCATGATTGCCCGCACTGGCCGCGACGACCCCACGCGCACGTTCCCCCGCCGACAACCGCGAGATGCGCAGGTACGCGCCGCGTGGCTTGAAAGATCCGGTGCGCTGCAGGTTCTCGCACTTGAGCCACACCTGCGCACCGCTGCGCTCGGACACGACCCGCGACGCGATCGTCGGGGTCCGCCGGATCACGGACGCGAGCTCGTCGGTGGCGCGGTCGACGTCGTCGGCAGTCAGCAGCATGCGACCAGTATCGGCCATTCCCGGCCGGCAGGAACCACCCGAGGAGACGTCATCGCGCCGCCGAGCTTCCGCGATCGTCCGGTGACGTCGACTCCCCGATCTCCCGGAGTTCGCGGATCGCCCGGTCGAGCACGGCTGCGGTGTCGGCGTGCACCGTGCTGTCGGCGTGCACCAGGCCCCCGATCGCACGGTCCGCGACACCTCTGCGTGTGTCGAAGGCCGCGGCGGGGTCGAGGTCGGCACACTCGACGAGCAGGTCGGCCACGTCGATCCGGCCCCGGGCGCGCAGTAGTGCGGCAGCGTCGCGAGCCGTGGTCCACAGCTGCGTCGGCTGACCGCTGTCGCGCCATGCCCCGAGCAGGACGACGTAGGCCTCGGCTGCACGCGGTACGTCGCCGACGCGGACGAGACACGCCGCCCCGCCGACACGAGCGACCCCGACGATGAACGTCGCCCCGACGCCGGCGGCCCGTTCGTGGGCGCGTTCGTAGAGCGCGAGCGCGCTGGACGGATCGTGCGCGGACAGCAGCTCGCCGTGAACGTAGTCGAGGAAGGCGTACTGCGACGGCCCCGCCGACGCGTCCAGCGTCGACCGGGCCTCGCCCAACAGCCGGGCAGCCACGCTCGAGTCCCCGGAGTACGACGCGGCGAGCGCCGCAGACGCGAGAAACGCCGACCCCAGGGACGGGTGGGTGCCGCAGCGGGTCCATTCCCGCACCGCCACCGCGAAGTCGCCACGGAAGTGCGCGACCGCCGCCCTGGCCGCCCGCGCACCGACCAACGCGGGCGCATCCGGATCCGGTGGCGCCCCGGAGGCATCGGGACGTAAGGCAGCGGTCGCGAAGTCGACGGCGAGGTCGAACTCGCCGACGAGTCGCGCGGCCTCGGCCGCCGCGGACAGCATCTCGGCGCGATCGGGATGACCGTCGAGCCACGCCGAACGCGCCGATTCCATGGCCCACGTCCACA
This sequence comes from Gordonia sp. p3-SID1431, assembly GCF_025143765.1. Taxonomy (NCBI): domain Bacteria; kingdom Bacillati; phylum Actinomycetota; class Actinomycetes; order Mycobacteriales; family Gordoniaceae; genus Gordonia; species Gordonia sp. p3-SID1431. The sequence goes on along the minus strand of NZ_JAMBDT010000113.1, from coordinate 9,668 downwards.
ATTCGGTGAGGTTGCGCCACGTGCTGATCAGCGACAGCGATGTCGTGATCGACACGAGTACGTCGACGCGTTCGCGCGCCAGGGCCAGGTCCCGCGCCGACCGGAGGTTGTCCATCTCGGCATGGAGACATTCATTCGCCTCGAACTCCGCGACGCCGAGCCACTCGTCGCCGATGTCCCGTACCGTTGCGACGCATTCGTCGAGGAACCGGTCCTCGGCCACGGCGAGCGCGCCCGCACGGTCGAGGTGATCGAGCAGATGGGTCCGGATGAGATGCAGGAGACGGTATCTGCCGTCCGACGCATCGGCGACGAGCAACGAGCTGTCGATCAGGCGGTGCAGGGTCCCCACCGGATCGAGCCCGCCGTCACCTCGCACGCCGATGCCCCCTGCGCCGATGACCTCCGCTTCGACGCTCCGCGCGACGGATTCGAACGTGCGCAGCGACACACCGCCGGGAAACGGTGCGAGGGAGGCGAGTACGGCTTGATCGACCACGGTCAGCCGTCGAAACGACACGTCGATGCTGCTGCGGAGCGTCAGCCGCCGTTGGTCGACGGGTGCGGTTCCCGTCGCGAGATCGAGTGCACCATCGAGCATTCGGGCCACTGCCGACATCGGCATCACGGCGGCCTGACGCGCCGCCAGCTCGATGCCGAGCGGGAGTCCGTCGACACGGCGCACGACGTCGACGAGGTCCGCGAGCTCACGACTCGACACCGCGAAGTCCGGATTGCGCCGCAGCGCGTGCTCGACGAACGCGCGCACCGCAGGCTGCCGGGCGACCGCGTCGACGTCGTCGATGCGAGTGGGGAAGGTCAAGGGCTGCAGACGCAGGACGTACTCGGCGGGCAGGGAGAGCACGACTCGGGAGGTGGCCAGGATCCGCACTGCGGGAGCCAGTTCGACGATCGCCGCGACCAATTCGCGACAGGACGACAACACATGTTCGCAGTTGTCGAGGACGAGCAGGAGCGACCCATCGACGGCGCGTGCGATCGCGTCCACGGAAGCACCCACCCCGACCTCGAGACCCAGGGTGGACACCACCGACGGGAGGACGCGGTCGGCTCGCGCGACCGCGGCAAGGTTGACGACGACAACGGCGTGCCCGGGAAACACCGCGGGGTCGGCGGCGACGTCGAGCGCGAGACTGGTCTTGCCGACGCCGCCCGTACCGGTCAGGGTCACGACCCGATGCGCCGACAACAGCCGGACGATCTCGGCGCGTTCTCGCTCCCGCCCCACCAGAGGCCCGGCCGGCGGAGCAGGTCGACGCCGCGAGGTCACTCCGGGTCCCGGATTCGTCTCGGCCTGACAGAATTCGGAGCCCGCCGCCACCCGCTGCTCGAGCGACGCGAGGGCAGGACTCGGATCGAGACCCGTCCGCTCGCGCAACCGGTCGCGGAACTCCATCGCGACCGCCATCGCATCGCCGACCCGCCCGTCGGCGGCGAGTGCGCGGATGAGCAGTCGTGTCGAACTCTCGCGCAGCGGCGCGGACGCGACACCGGCCCTCGCCGTCGCGGTCGCGCTCGGGTCGCGGCACTCCACCAGCGCTTCGACGTGAGTGTCGGCGAGCCGGTTGTGGAGGTCCTCCAACGCAACGCGTTCGGTGTCCAGGTCGGGGATGCCGGCGAACTCGCCGAGCGGCTCGCCGCGCCAGAGTTCGCGGGCCCGGACGGTCAGACGGAGACGCTCGGCGGGATCGGGCGTGTCGGCGGCGGATGCGAGCAGGTCGCGCACGATCGTCACGTCGACGACGGAAACCCGGAGCCGGTAGCCGTCGGGGCGTCGTTCCAGCAGATCCGCGTGGGGGGCGAGATGACGTCGTAGCCGGGACACCAGATTGTGCAGTGCGGCAACCGGTTCCCGCGGCAGGTCGTCGCCCCACAGCGCGTCGACGAGCCGCCCGGTTCCCATGCCGTGCCGGCCGGCGACGGTCAACAGCGCGAGCAGGGCGCGGCGTCGTTCCCCGGGAACCGCGACCTCGACACCGTCGACCCGCAGCCTCAGCGCACCCAGCAGGCCGACCTCGACCGCGGGCCGCACGTGCCCGTCTTCGGTTTCGCGCACCACCATCCCGATCGTCGCTCTCTGTTTTCCGACGGCCTATGCAGGATGAGCGTAAATCTCCACCGACACCCATGTTCGATATCGCTCGAGGCCGATCGCCGCGGCCAGGTCCGCGGTCTGCGAGCGCTGAGCCAGCAGGGCTCGCACCTTACGGTCCAGTTCGGCCCCGTCGAGATCGATCCGCAGCGCGACCATCTCCTCCGGACACTGGCGCGGCCCGCCCAGCGCCCACATGTCGAACTCACGGGCGAGGTCGAACTCGATCCCCCGCCCGGTGCCCACCGGGTGGAGGATTCGCGGGCAGGTCGACGAACGGTCGACGGCGAGGCGGACCCACCGGTTGACGGTGCGGTGGTCGGGGTGCCCGGTCACGCCGTCGGGTCCGAAGGTCAGGACGGTGTCGGGTGACACGTCGTCGAGGAGGGTGGTGATGCGTCCGACCGGGCCGCTCTCGTCGATCGCCGCCAGTGAACCATCGGGTAGGTCCAACCAGTGGTGCTCGTGGACGCCGAGCTCGATGAACGCTTTCTCGAGCTCGCCGCTCCGGACCAGGGCAAGCTCCGAACGCTCTGCGGCGGTGGCGTTCTCGTCGGCCGCTTCCCCGCGGGTCGCGGTCACGCACACCACGCGCCCACCCGCATCGCGGACGGCGGCCATCACGCCGCCGGCGAGGTAGGTCTCGTCATCGGGGTGAGCCCAGATGGACATCACGGTGCCCAGGTCGCTGATCTGTGTTGTTCTCATGCGTCGACGGTCTCCGAGCCCGCTGTCACGGGGCTGTCACCATCGGCTCACCGCCCAGCGGGTCACGGTCGAGTCATGACAGCGCCGCGACAGGACCCCGGCGCACGCTCGGTGCACACGCCGCCCGGCGTGGTTCGACATCGCACACGAAAGGCTCACCCCATGACCACCACACACGCCGCCGGTTCCGACACCGCGATCGACCTCGCCCGGGTCGAGGCCTTCGCCGGCCAGGTGAGCGCCGATCTCACCCATGCCTACCACTCGATCAGCACCTACCTGGGCGACCGCCTGGGACTGTGGCGGGCGCTGGCGCAACTCGGTTCGGCGACGAGCGCCGAGCTCGCCGAACGCTCGGGACTCGCCGAACGGTATGTGCACGAATGGTTGTGTGTGCAGGCCGCGGCCGGATACGTCCTGCTCCGCGACACCGGCGATGACGCCGCGAATGGCCCAGAGGTGTTCGTGTTCCCCGCCGAGCACGCGATGGTGCTCGCCGAGGACAACAGTCCGGCGGCGATCGTGGCCGGCTTCGAGGTCGCCGCCGCGGTGTGGTCCTCGGTCGACCAGCTCGCGCATGCGTACGCGACCGGCGACGGCGTGCCCTGGCACGCGCACGATTCCCGGCTGTTCTCCGGCGTCGAACGGTTCTACGGCACGATCTACCGTGCGTCGCTGCTCAGCGAGTGGGTTCCGGCGATCGACGGCCTCGGACAGCGCCTCACCGACGGCATCCGCGTTCTCGACGTCGGGTGCGGGTACGGGGTCCCCACGATCCTGCTCGCCGAGGCCTTCCCGAACTCCACGTTCGTCGGTGTGGACAGCCACGAGGAGTCCGTCCGGCGCGCCACCGCAGCCGCTCAGGCGGCCGGGGTCGACGACCGGGTCCGCTTCGAGGTGGCGACGGCCCAGTCGTACGCCGGCGACCACGACGCGATCATGATCTTCGACGCCCTGCACGACTTCGGCGATCCGGTGGGCGCGCTCGCACACGCCCGGTCATCACTGCGTCCCGGCGGTCAGGTGATCGCCGTCGAGCCGCTGGCGCACGACACACTGGCCGAGAATCTGACCAATCCCGTTGCGCTGCTGTTCTATTCGGGTAGCTCGTACCTCTGCGTGCCACACAGCATCGCCGACGGCCCGACCTCGCTGGGAGCCCAGGCCGGCCCCACTCGACTGCTCGACACCTTCCGGGCGGCCGGTCTGACCTCGGCGCGAGTCGCGGCGACCACTGCGTCGAACCTGCTCCTCGAGGCGCGGGTCTGAGGCGACCCCGACTCCTCAGCGCAGCGCGTTCTCCAGGTCCCCGAGGAGGTCGTCGATGTCCTCGATACCGACCGAGAGCCGGACGAGGTTGGCGGGGACCTCGAGGAGCGATCCGGCGGTCGAGGCGTGCGTCATCGCACCGGGGTGTTCGATCAGCGATTCGATGCCGCCGAGTGATTCGGCGAGCGTGAACACCTCGGTGCGGGCGCAGAACTCCTTGGCGGCGTCGAGCCCGCCCTTGACCAGCACCGACACCATGCCGCCGTAGCGCTTCATCTGCTTGCCCGCGACCTCGTGGCCCGGATGGTTCTCCAAGCCCGGGTACAGGACGGCGTCGATCTTGTCGTGGCCGCTCAGATAGTCGACGACCTTCTCCGCGTTGTCACAGTGCCGGTCCATCCGGACGCCGAGGGTCTTGATGCCGCGCAGGGTGAGGAATCCGTCGAACGGTCCGGGGACCGCCCCGGCGCCGTTCTGCAGGAACGCGAACGCCTCGTCGAGCTCCTCGCTGTCGGTGACCAGTGCGCCGCCGACGACATCCGAGTGCCCGCCCAGGTATTTGGTCGTCGAGTGGAGCACCACGTCGGCGCCCAGGACGAGCGGCTGCTGCAGGTACGGCGAGGCGAAGGTGTTGTCGACCACGAGCTTCGCGCCGGCCTCGTGCGCGACGGCGGCGAGGGTCTCGATGTCGCCGACGTTGAGCAGCGGGTTGGTCGGCGTCTCGGTCCAGACCAGCTTGGTCTCCGGCCGGATGGCGTCGCGCACCGCGGCGACGTCGGACACCGGGGCCACCGAGTAGGTGATCCCCCACTGGCTGAACACCTTGTCGATGAGCCGGAAGGTCCCGCCGTAGGCGTCGTTCGGGATCACCAGATGATCGCCCGGCCGCAGCGTCGAGCGCAGCAGGCAGTCGGTGGCCGCCATGCCGGAGGCGAAAGCCCGTCCGTAGGTGCCGCTCTCGAGCGCAGCGAGATTGGCTTCGAGGGCGCGTCGGGTCGGGTTGCCGGTGCGCGCGTACTCGAAGCCGTCGCGCAGTCCGCCGACGCCGTCCTGGGCGAAGGTCGAACTGGCGTAGATCGGGACGTTCACCGCCCCGGTCTGCGGATCCGGCTCGTAACCGGCGTGGATGGCGCGGGTCGAGAAGCCTTGCCAGCGAACCGAATCCGCGGCACTGCGTCGTTCACTCACGGTGATGCTCCTATCCGACGATCGGGTGGCTCGACACGAAGGCGAGCAGGTCGTGGCGCGTGATCACGCCGATGGGCTTGCCGTCCTCGACGACCATCAGCGCGTCGCAGTCGCCGAGCGCCTTGGTGGCCGCCGACACCGGTTCGCCGGAACCGATGAGCGGGAACGGCTCTCCCATGTGTGCCGACACCGGGTCGGCGAGGCTGGCACGACCTTCGAAGACCGCGCTGAGCAGGTCGCGCTCGGTGACCGCACCCGCGACCTCGCCGGCCATCACCGGCGGCTCGGCGCCGACGACCGGCATCTGCGAGACGCCGTACTCACGCAGGATCTCGATCGCGTCGCGCAGGGTCTCCTGCGGGTGGGTGTGCACGAGGTCGGGCAGGGCGCCGGTCTTGCCGCGCAACACATCTCCGACGAGGGATTCCTTGGTGTTGGCGTCGAGCGGCGTCCGCAGGAAGCCGTAGCTGCTCATCCACTGGTCGTTGAAGATCTTCGCCATGTAGCCGCGGCCACCGTCGGGCAGCAGCACGACGACGACGGCGTCGGGTCCCTCGCGTTCGGCGACCTGCAGGGCCGCGACCACCGCCATCCCACACGAGCCGCCGACGAGCAGCCCTTCCTCGCGGGCGAGACGCCGGGTCATGTCGAACGAGTCGGCGTCGGAGACCGCGATGATCTCGTCGGGGATGTCCGGGTCGTAGGCCGACGGCCAGAAGTCCTCCCCGACACCCTCGACGAGGTAGGGGCGCCCGGTCCCGCCGGAGTACACCGAACCCTCGGGGTCGACGCCGACGATCTTCACCGAGCCGCCGGACACCTCCTTGAGGTACCGGCCGGTGCCGGTGATGGTGCCGCCGGTGCCGACGCCGGCCACGAAGTGCGTCACCTTGCCGTCGGTGTCGGCCCAGATCTCGGGACCGGTGGTCTCGTAGTGACTCTGCGGACCGGCCGGGTTCGCGTACTGATTGGGCTTCCACGCACCGTCGATCTCGGTGACCAGGCGGTCGGAGACGCTGTAGTAGCTGTCCGGGTGGGACGGCTCCACCGCGGTCGGGCAGACCACGACCTCGGCACCGTAGGCGCGCAGGACGTTGCGCTTGTCCTCGCCGACCTTGTCCGGGCACACGAACACGCACTTGTAGCCGCGCTGCTGGGCGACGAGCGCCAGGCCGACGCCGGTGTTTCCCGACGTCGGTTCCACGATGGTCCCGCCCGGCTTCAGTTCACCCGAGGCCTCCGCCGCGTCGATCATCCGCACGGCGATGCGGTCCTTGCTGCTGCCACCGGGATTGAGGTACTCGACCTTGGCGGCGACCAGGCCCGATCCGGGTGAGGTCACCGAGTTCAGCTTGACCAGCGGGGTGTTGCCCACCAGGTCGACGACGTGATTGGCGATGCGCATGTGTCCATGGTCCCAGAGCCACCGCGAACAGCGACACCCGGCCGCTGCCCGACGTCGGCAGTCGGTTCTACCGCTGGCTGAGCCGACGACGAGCGCAGCGAGGAGTCGTGTCGAAGTCGCCTAAACTGGCACTCGTGTCCGGTTCGAGTCGTCGAGGAATCGTCCCCGCCAGGATCGTGCGCGACGTCGGCGCGACAGCGGCTGCGACCGCGGGCGCGGCCGGCGCCGGCTGGGCCGCCTACAACCTGCTGAACAGTCAGGCCGCCGAGGCCCGCGTGGTGATCCCGCACCGTACCGACAACGCCCCGGACGGCGACGGCGTGTACCGCCCCGACGGCACCAGCGCACGTTTCACCCGGGACACCGTGTACGACCTGTATCTCGTGGTGTTCGGGGACTCGACCGCGGCCGGACTGGGTGCCGAGACCGCGGGCGAGACGCCAGGAGTCCAGATCGCCCGCCGCGTGGCCGCGGAGACCGATCGGGTGGTCCGCTACGCCAACAAGGCCATCGTCGGCGCGACGTCGAAGGGGCTCGCGGCCCAGATCGAGGCCATGTTCGTCCATCACGAGCGACCCGACGTGGCCGTCATCCTCGTCGGCGCCAACGACGTCACCGCCCGCAACAGTCCGCTCCCGTCGGCGCGGCGGCTCGGAGATGCCGTCCACGCACTCGTCGACGAGGGTGCGAAGGTCGTCGTCGGCACCTGCCCGGATTTCGGCGTGGTGACCGCGATCCCCCAGCCCCTGCGAATGGTGTTGCGACGCTGGGGACTCACGCTGGCGGCGGCGCAGCGATCGGCGGTCCGGGCCGCCGGGGGGCGGCCGGTCCCACTGGCCGACCTGCTGACCGAGGAGTTCCTCGCGCGCCCCGAGCACATGCTGTCGCCCGATCGATTCCACCCGTCGGCCGCGGGGTATGAGCTCGCCGCCGACATCCTGGTGCCCGAGGTGCTCGCCTCGATCGGCGAGTGGGGTCCGACGCCGCTGCCCGAACCGCCGAAGGTGTCCGAGGCCGTCGAAGAAACACGGTTCGTCACACGTCTCAGGAGACGTCTGACACACCGGTGACCAGCCACGACTCGGGCTGACCGGCCTCGCGACCAAGCAGATGCTTGGTGGGGTAGTTTCGAGGTATGCCTGAAGCCGTCATCGTCGCCCACGCCCGTTCCCCGATCGGCCGCGCCGCCAAGGGATCCCTCAAAGACATCCGACCCGACGAACTGTCGCGTCAGATGGTCGAAGCCGCGCTCGCCAAGGTGCCGGAGCTCGACCCGGCGCTGATCGAGGACATCCACTGGGGCATCGGCCAGCCCGGCGGACAGGGCGGTTACAACATCGCCCGGGTCATCGCGGTCGAGCTGGGGCATGACCACATCCCGGGCGTCACGGTGAACCGCTACTGCTCGTCGTCGTTGCAGACCACCCGGATGGCGCTGCATGCCATCAAGGCCGGCGAGGCCGACGTCCTCATCTCCGGTGGCGTCGAGAGCGTGTCGAGCTTCGGCATCTCCGGCGGCGCCGACGGCGCACCGAATTCCAAGAACCCGCTGTTCGACGACGCGATGGCCCGCACGGAGAAGGCGGCCGCCGGTGACGCCGGCATCTGGCACGATCCGCGCAAGGACGGGGTCATCCCGGACGTGTACATCGCGATGGGCCAGACCGCCGAGAACGTCGCCTCGTTCACCGGCATCTCGCGCGAGGACCAGGACAAGTGGGGCGTGCTGAGCCAGAACCGCGCCGAAGAAGCCATCAAGTCCGGTTTCTTCGAGCGGGAGATCGACCCGGTCACCCTGCCCGACGGCTCGCTGGTCACCACCGACGACGGCCCCCGCGCGGGCACGACCTACGAGAAGATCTCGCAGCTCAAGCCGGTCTTCCGCCCGGACGGCACGATCACCGCGGGCAACGCGTGCCCGCTCAACGACGGCGCCGCGGCGCTGGTCATCATGAGCGACACCAAGGCGAAGGAGCTTGGCCTCACCCCGCTGGCGCGCGTTGTCGCCACCGCGGCCACCGGCCTGTCGCCGGAGATCATGGGGCTCGGTCCGATCGAGGCGATCCGCAAGGTGCTGCGGGTCTCGGGGATGTCGCTGTCGGACATCGACCTCGTCGAGATCAACGAGGCCTTCGCCGTGCAGGTCCTCGGTTCGGCCCGTGATCTCGGCATCGACCACGACAAGCTCAACGTGTCGGGTGGCGCCATCGCCCTGGGTCACCCGTTCGGGATGACCGGCGCCCGCATCACGACCACCCTGCTCAACAACCTGCAGACCCGCGACAAGACCTTCGGCATCGAGTCGATGTGCGTGGGTGGCGGTCAGGGCATGGCCATGGTCCTCGAGCGCCTCAGCTGATCACTGCTGGAGCGCCTCAGCTGAGCGAGGCCGTCTCCGTCTCGTCGACACCCCTCGCCGCGTTCGGTCCCAGGACCGCGACGCTGCGGGGGGTCGTTCGTCGGTACACGAACCAGGCAATGACGACGGCGCCGACGATGTAGATCTCGGCGGGGATCGCCCAGACGTTGTTCGTCGCGGTGTTGTCGTGGATGTAGTACTGCGAGATGTGACCGGCGAGGTCTCCCCCGTAGCTGATCGCCAGTGCCCACACGGCGGCGTCGAGCCATCCGCCACGATTGCGCACCCGGTAGCAGAGCACGCCGAGCACGCCCACGGCGATGTCGTTCCACCCCAGCTCCCACTGGAACATGGACGGGATGAAGTCCGGCCCGATGCCCTCGGCGATCTCGGGGGCGTTCGGGCCGACGTGGCCGACCCCGGCGAGGATGCCGAATGCGCCGCCGGGGACGAGTATCCAGAGCAGCACGAGTTCGGCTGCGCGGCCGACGGTGCGTCGTCGCGTCGATCGGTCCACCAGTATGTGTACGACGGCGCCGATGATCATCAGCGCCAGCTGGATCAGAAAGAACACCATGTCCGCACGGTAGAACCGCGGTGATGGGGTTGTTCCCGCAAACGCACCG
>NZ_JAMBDT010000112.1:0-15684 GCF_025143765.1 Gordonia sp. p3-SID1431 | reverse complement strand
CGATCGGCGAGGAGGCGGCCCGCCTGTGTTCGGGGTGGGTCGACGCGAAGTACGAGTTCATCGCGTTGCGCGGCGCCGACCATTGGCTGCCGGAAGCGCACGCCGACGACGTTGTCGCCGCGGTTCTCGACCGGGTCGGCGATCTCGCCCCGGCGAACGGGTCGACCACCGCCCGGTCGGCGGTGGGACCGTCAGCGCAGGACTCGGCGTAACACGACGAAGACGATCAGCGCGACCACAGCTGCGAGTCCGGCATACGCGGGCGTGAGATTGGTGGTCGGGGGTTCGGTGGGCGAACCCGATCGCAACTGCGCGAAAGTCGCACGGGCGGCGTCTGATTCGGCGACCACATCGACCGGCGGGTGTGTGGGCGCGGGCGTGGGATCGGCGGGCGCGGGGGCCGAGGACGCGGTCGGGGCCGGCTTCGGGGAGTGCGTCACCGGCGGCTCGGGGGGCGACGCCGGGGTCGTGGCCGACGACACCTGAGGCGCTTCGGGTTCCGGGGTCGGAGTCGGCGGATCCACTGGCTCCGGGGCGGGCGGCGCCGACTTCGGCGGCGCCTTCTTGGCTGCCGACTTCTTCGCCGGTGCGGCCCCGGCGGCCTTTTTCGCGGGGCTCTTCTTGGCCGGCGCCTTTTTCGCGGGGCTCTTCTTCGCCGCCTTCTTCGGCGGGAGCTTGTCGCCGCCGGATTCGGCGGCCGCCGTCTCCGGCGAGGCCTTCTTCGCTACCGACGCGGCGGGTGCGGCGTCGGGTACGGAGGCGGACTCTTCCGGTGCGGCAATCGGGAACAGCGCCTGCTCGTCTTGGTTCGACTCACCGGCGGACGGAGTGGCGTTCGGATCCGGCTCGGTCATACGGCGCTCCCTCGCAAGTGTCCGGCAGGCGCCCGGCAACTGCTGCGCCGCGCGACACGTTCGCACCCATCCTAATGGTGTGCCCCGGAACCGGGCACCGGCGACCGGATCCCGCAGCCTGTTCCACACGTGCCGCTGATCGCTCGCCGATCTCACCCGACGGGCCGCCGCCCACCGGCGCGGCGAGGACCCGGCTCGGACCGTGGGTCAGGAACGGACCCCGAGCCGCGCGAGGATGTCGGCGTCGACGGCTTCGAGTTCGTCGGCGATGGACTTGTGGGCGGTGCGGCGCTGACCGGCCGACATCGTCTCGGCGGTCTGCACCGCGATGTCCAGATTGTCGAGGCGCTTGGTCATCGCCGCGACGAAATCCGTGGAGTCGGAGCTGGTGTCCTGCGCGACGACCTTCTCCAGTGCCGTACGGGTGGTCGCGATCCGCGCGGACAGGGTCGCTCCGTGACCGCTGAACTGGCGCAACACCTCCGGTGAGACCCCCGCGCGGTTCGCCTGCAGTGTGGAGAGCTGTTCGCGTCCGGCGACCGCGGCCCGGTAGACGACGGGTGCGGCGATCGGTGCCACGAGCCGGGCGACGGTGAGGTAGCGCTTCACGCTGGCCGGGCTGAGAGCCTTCGCGTCGGCCGCGGCCTGCGCCTCGACGGCGAACTTCTTCGCCTCGGCCTTGCTCACCTTCGTCTGGGACTTGGCGAGCTGCTTGGCGGTCTTGCGCTCGGCCTTCATCTCCTTCTGGAAGTACTTGTGCTCGTTCTTGCGCCGGGCCTTTTGTTCCTTGCGCCGCGACTTGGCGTCGAACTTGGCCTCCAGCTTGGCTTTCGCCTTGAGAGCCTTGGCCTCTGCCTTGCGCTGAGCACGAGTCGTACCGTCGGAGGAGAACAATCCCATCGAATGCCCTTTCGCTGCTGCCGAGAAGACCGCAGTCGACCCCCGGCCTGCTCTCGTTCCGCTCCCGGCGCCGGTGTCGACCGGCTCGCTCGATCGCGTCCGGCGCCGCACTTCGTGGCCCCGCTCGCTTCGCTCCCGACGTCAGGCGCGCGTGATAACAAGTACAAGCATGACATGTGGTTGTATCCGACCACGTGTCCGTCCGTTCGAGCCCGGAAAGGGATGGCGTGGTCCCTGTCGTGTTGTCGCCGCGCGACCTCGCCGGTTGCGAGCACCGGGTCGCCCTCGATTTCGCGCACGACAGACGTCCCGCCGACGAACCCGATCCGCCTGGCGTGCAGCGCCGCAAGGAGGCCGCGGCCGACCATCGGGCGGCGATCCGCGAGCTGCTCCGGGGGGTACACAGCGATCAGCCGGGCGCGTTCGTGGTCGTCGACGCCGATGCGAGCACCGCTGAGCGCGTCGCGGCCACGCTGCGTGCCTGCGACGCCGGGGCGTCGTGGATCTGGAACGCGACCCTGCCGACCGACCGGGAGCACGGGCGCCGTGGCCATTCCGAACTGCTGGTGCGGGTCGGGGACGGTTACACACCCGTCATCGTCGTCAACCACCGGGTCAGCCAGCCGGCGAAATCGACGCCGGAACCGGACGGGCGCGCGCCCAGCCTGGTGACCAGTCCGTTCTGGATGTGGGCACCGAGCCCCGACCCGTATCGGACCGGCCGGCCGAACCGACGGGACAACCTCCGGCTGGCTCATCTCACCGCCATGCTCGTGGAGATCGGCAGGGCGTCGTCGACCGACACGACAGAGTTGCGCGGCGGCGTGATCGGCGTGGACGCGGACTGCATCGTCGTCCTGGACACCGGGGCGATGCTCGAGGACTACTCGGCGATCCTCGAGCATCGGCTCGCGGTCGCGGGTGGGCAGGTCCCCACCGAGCCCCGCCGGATCAGCGAATGCCGTTCGTGCCCGTGGTGGGTGCGCTGCGGACCGGAGCTCGAGGAGAAGCGCGACGTCAGTCTCGTGGCGAGCGGCAACCAGGGTTCGGTCCTGATTGATGCCGGGATCACGACGATCGACGAACTGGCCGCACAGCGCGGGGCCCCACCGGAGGGCTGGCCGGGAGGCGTCCGGTTCGGCGACGCGATCATCAACGCGATCGCCTGGCTCACCGGCACCGAGCTCGTCCGGCGCGTCGACTCGCCGCGGGTCCACCGCGCCGACATCGAGATCGACGTCGACATGGAGAGCTACGGCGAGCACGGGGCGTATCTGTGGGGGACACTGCGCACCGACACCACCGACTCGTCCGCGCCCGTCGAGTACCGCCCGTTCGTCACCTGGGACCCGCTGCCCACGCGCGATGAAGCGCGGTCGTTCGCCGAGTTCTGGGGATGGCTCATGGCCGAACGCGCCGCCGCCCGCGAGGCCGGGAAGACGTTCGCGGCCTACTGCTACTCCCAGCAGGCGGAGAACCGATGGCTGCTGGGGTCGGCCGACAGGTTTGCCGGCGAGCCGGGCATCCCGGCGCGCGCCGAGGTCCAGGCCTTCATCGCATCGTCGGAATGGGTGGACATCTACGAGGCGGTCGGCGAGAACTTCATCTGCCCGCGGGGCAAGGGCTTGAAACGAGTGGCGCCGGTCGCCGGGTTCTCGTGGCGCGACGACGACGCGAGCGGCGAGGCGTCGATGGAGTGGTACCGGGCGGCTGTCGCGCTCGGGGGCGGGCGCCCCGACGACGGGCAGCGCCGGCGACTTCTCGAATACAACGAAGACGATGTCCGTGCCACAAAAGTGTTGCGCGAGTGGATGACCGACGGCGCGGCCGCGCAGGTGCCGCACGAGCGGGATCTGCTCGACCGGTTCCGGGCGAGCTGACGACCTCAGCCGAACCGCGGGGTCGAACGTCTCGTCGCCGCGTGTCAGGGACGCATCGAGCGCAACGAGTCGAGGAACGACCCGCTGCCGAGCAGGGCGACGGCGCCGAGCAGCAACAGTGCTCCCGGCGCCACGCCGAGGACGAACTTCCGCACCGACGTCAACGTCGAGTCCTCCGGCACACCGGGCGATGCCTGCGGCGGATCGACCGGCGGACCCGCTGCACCCGCAACCGTCTGCGAGGTGTCGGTGCCGTCGGATTCGACACCGGTGTCGGGCTGTGGAGAACGACGATCGGTGTCCGGCCCGCTCGCGGGGCCGGAGTCCGGAGTCGGCCCGGTCGAACCACCTCCACCAGGCGGGGCGACCGTCGGTACGTCGGTGACGGCCGGACCGGTGTTCGCGGGGACCCCGGCCAGGTCGGACTCGCTCACATCGCCATCGGACGCCGAGGGAGCGTCCTCCTCCCGGCGGGTGCCGCGGGACGGGTCGTCACCGTCGCCATCGCGCCCGGACGTGGTTTCGCGCCCGGACGCCGACGGATCCGGATCGTCGGTACTGGTCGTGGTCGTGGTCGTGGTCGTGGTCGTGCTGGTGGTCTCGCTCGTCGTGTCCGACGTCCCTGGCATGGGCGACGATCCACAACCGCAGTCCGTGGGATGGGACGGTGCGGAGGACTCGTCCGTGGTTTCGGGATCGGTGGTCTCGGGGTCCGTGGTTTCGGGTTCGGTCGTCTCGGGGTCATCGGTCGCCGAGCCCGCGGGTGTGTCGGTGTCGGTGTCGTCGACTTCGTCCGTGTCATCGGGATCGCTGTCGGAGTCGGAGTCGGAGTCGGTGTCACCCGCCCAGTCGGCGCCTGGCGCATCGGGGCCGGGTGGGGCTGTCGACGCAACTCCGGGCGCGACGACGATGAAGAGGATCGCCGCGAGAGCGATCAGAAGGACAGCGAGACCACGCGGCTTGGCACGGGCGCCGCGGGGGGTCGGGAGACGGTGGCTCATCGTTCGTCAGGCGTACAGTCGAGGGGGTGAAACATCGTCGCTGACACCATGCGGCGGATCGACGCGCACCGCGGGCCGAACCCGAATGTTCATCTGACGGTTCCGCGTCGGCAACCCATGACCCCCATGAATGTGAAGAACGCCACACTATCGATCGTTACACCATCTTCACAGGTGATACGCGCAGAGCGCGGCGGTCCGGTACTTTCTGATCGTACCGATCGTTGCAACGGCCGTGTACAGCGGGCTTTAATGCTTGCAAATTCAAATTTTGCGTTTCGGAGAAGATTGTCATGACTTCAGGAGGGGCGGAGAAGCCTATGGGCGACACCGGACGCACCGACTCCGATCGTTCGAGGACGACGGACGCGGATGCTCTCGACCCCGGGCTGTTCGCCCGGCGGCTCGAGGAACTGTTCCGGACGGTTCCTGGTCCGAACGGTAGGGCGTACAGCGCGAAGGCGATCGCGGCGCGATCGACCGAGCGGGGGTTCCGACTCGGCGAGTCGTATCTGAGCCAACTGCGATCGGGGAAGGCCAAGTCTCCCTCGTTCCGCACGGTGGAGGGCATCGCGGCCGCTTTCGGGGTCGACGTGCACTACTTTCTCGAGGATCGGGCCGCGCAGCGTACCCGCGACGAGATCGATCTGATGCGGTTGCAGGCCGACACGAACGTCCAGCTGGCGGCCTTCCGCCTGGCCGGGTTGTCGAGTGATTCGGTCACGGTGGTGAACGAGCTGATCAAGGTGCTGCGCGAGCAGCAGGGTCTGCCCAAGGATCCGCCGGACGTGATCGCGGCCGGTCTGAGCGACACCAAGCCGTCGGCCGATTCGCGGCTTCGCGTCGTCGGAGACCACAGCGACGACTGACCGCCGGTGAGGCGTTCGCGGAGCCATTCGTTCCGGACCGAGGGGTGTCGGCCCGGACAGGCCAGCGAAGTCGATCGCCGCGGCTGTATTCCGGCGTGGTACGCGCTTGTGATTCGATGAGCTCATGCGTCGATCCGAGCGCGCATTGCGCGCGTTGTGCCGCGCCGAGCTGAAGGGGCTCGATCTCGATCTGCCCCTCGACGTGGCTCAACTCTGCGAACGGTACGGTGACCGTCGCGGTCGGCCCATCCGGTTGATCGAGCATGCATTGCCCGCGGGGGTTCCCAACGGCATCTGGCTGGCCGCGACCGACGCGGACTACTTCTTCCACCAGGCCCACACCTCACGCTTGCACCGCAACCAGATCGTCGTCCACGAGTTCGGCCATCTGATCGCCGGCCATCAGATCCTCGGTGAGGCCTCGGCGGCGGGGATCGCCGCCCTGACGCAGGACGAGTCGGCAGCCGCGCTCCGGCGCACGTGCTACTCCGACGACGCCGAGTGGGAAGCCGAGATGCTCGCCTCGTTGATTCTCGGCTGGGCCGAGGACGCCGGCACCGGCGTCGGGAGCACCGCGTCGCACGGCGAACTGCGTGGACTCCAGAAACTGTTGGGGGGTCATCGCGGATGGCTGTGACACGCCGGTCGGTTGCGGCACCGGGAAGAATGTGAGTCCCTGTTGGGCGTGATCACTGTCGCGGGCGGGGGCCCGACGGTCAATCTGCTGGCCTCCGGGGTGGACGTCGGGATCGGCGCGGTCAACGCCGTCGCCGCGGTCGTCTTCGCCCTCGCGTTCTGTTGGCGCCTCGATCAGATCCGCCGTGCGGGATGGGGGTTGCAGCCGCTGGCGATGATGATCGCCGTGGCGGCGCTGACCCTCGCATTCGTCGTCGTCGACGACTCGGTCGCCGACGTGCTCAACGAGGTCGGTTTCACCGGCCTGTCGAGGGTGGCGTTCTACGCGCTCCTCGCGATCGGGGTCGCGGCGCTCGTGGTGGTGTTCTTCTTCCCCGGCAAGGTCACGCGCGAACGCCGGGCCGGATGGGAGGCGTTGCCCCTCGTCGTGGCACTCGTCGGGCTGCAGGTGACCATGCTGGTCATCCCGGTCGAGATCCGGACCGCGACCATCGACGAA
This sequence comes from Gordonia sp. p3-SID1431, assembly GCF_025143765.1. Classification (NCBI taxonomy): domain Bacteria; kingdom Bacillati; phylum Actinomycetota; class Actinomycetes; order Mycobacteriales; family Gordoniaceae; genus Gordonia; species Gordonia sp. p3-SID1431. Next base: position 9,045 of record NZ_JAMBDT010000112.1, on the reverse strand, counting down.
TGGACCGTCCAGAACTGGGGTTTCGCGCTGTTCATGCTGATCGCCAGCGGCTACCTCGCCTACGGCTTCGTCGCCTGCGTCAACAGCGTCCGCAAGTTCTATGCGACGGCGGACGGCTATCTCCGTGTGTCCCTTGGCCTTCTGATGACGGGTCTGACGTGTCTCGCGGTCGGCGCGGTCTGTCAGATCGTGTTCGTGATCGTGTCCGCGACGAACGTCGTTCGGTCGCCGTGGCTCCTGACGACGAATCGGGCCGTCGCCATCGTCGGCGTCGTCACGTTCCTGATGGGGATCAGCTATCCGATGGTCTACGCGCGGGTTCAGTCGGTCGCGGCCAACCGGCGTCGTCGACGCCTCGACGCCGAACTCGTGCCCCTGTGGCGACTGGTGACCGACGCGGTCCCCGAAGTGGTGCTACCGGATGCCGGCCGGCTGACACCGACCACCCGATTGCATCGGCGCGTCGTCGAGACCCGAGACGCGTTGACGCAGTTGAGTCCTCGGGTCCCGGCGGTGTTCGGGTATGCCGAACCCGAGGTGCAGGCGAGGCTGTTGCGGGCCGCCGTGGCCGGACACGATCCGCGTGAGGGTGACGGCGGTGCCGTCCGAGACCTGGCGCCGGCCGATGGCGAGGGTCTCGAAGCTGATGCCGTGCCGTTGATCAGACTGGCCCGGGCGCTCGACGCCGTGCAGTTGGTCGAGGAGCCGGCCGACCGGTGACGCGCCGGCCGGCCCTCGAACAGGCGAAGTCGCCTCAGGTGAACAAGGCGGGTCGGTCGGACTAGCGCGGCGCCATCCGGATCGCGCCGTCCATGCGGATGGTCTCTCCGTTGAGGTAGTTGTGCGCGACGATGAATTCCGCCAATTGCGCGTACTCGTCGGGCTCGCCGAGACGTTGCGGAAACGGGATGCCCTCGGCGAGGGTCTTCTGGAACTCGGGGGTGACACCAGCCAGCATCGGCGTGCTGATGGTGCCGGGGGCGATGGTGCACACGCGCACGCCGACGCGTGCGAGGTCGCGAGCCGCCGAGATGGTCATCGCGTGCACACCACCCTTCGACGCCGCGTAGGCGATCTGACCGATCTGGCCTTCGAACGCGGCCACCGATGCGGTGTTGATGATGACGCCGCGCTGACCGTCGCCGTCGATGGTGGACTCTTCCTGCATGCGGTTGGCGGCCAGTCGCATGACGTTGAAGGTGCCGACCAGGTTGATGTCGATGACCTTGCGGAAGAGGTCGAGCTCGTGCGGGCCCTTCTTGCCGAGTATCCGTGCGGCCCAGCCGACGCCGGCGCAGTTGACCGCGACACGCAGCGGTGCCCCGGACTCGGCGATGGTGTCGATGACGGCCTGGACCTGGGTCTCGTCGGTGACGTCGGCCGCGACCAGCGTGACTCCGTCGGTGGGCGCGGCCTTGTCGATCGAGGCCTGCAGGTCGAGGCCGAAGACCTGGGCGCCGGCTGCGGCGAAACGCCGTGCGGTGGCCGCACCGAGGCCGGAGGCCCCGCCGGTGACCAGTACGGAAGCGCCTGAAACGTCCATGTGTGAGGTGATCCTTTCGCGGTACCCGACCCGTTCTCCTGCCGGCCGCGCCGCCGTCGTCGGCGACGCCGCTCCGGCTCGTGCTGCAGTTTCACGATAGTCAGACGGCTCGCACCAACCGCGAAAGACCCCCTGAATTACCGAACGAGCGCTCGGACGCCCTCGTCGGAACGGAGGCGGTTCTCCCGGCGGATCAGCACGATGCCGATCCCGGTGATGATCACGACTGCACTGAGCGTGCCGGCGATCACGGGCACCGACGCACCGATCAGACCGTCGGTGATGAGCCAGGCCGCGAACGCGAAGAAGAGAACTGCCGCGCCGATCGCGATGACGCGCTCGGGGAGGTGGCGGCCGAGGAGCACACCCACGCCGATGGCGAGAGCGTCGGCGGCGACCATGCCGAGCGTGGACCCGATCCAGACCCCGAGCCAGTCGTTGTCGGTGGCCAGCGTGATGGTCGCGAGCATGGTCTTGTCGCCCAGTTCGGCGAGGAAGAACGCCGACATGACGGCGAAGAACACCGAGGCGCCGACGCGGGTCGCCCGGTTGGACTCCTCGTCGTCGAGCCGGTCTCCGCGCAGCGTCCAGAGGCCGAAGACAAGCATCGCCAGGCCGGCGAGGATCGTCAGGAGCGTGGTGGGTATCGACAGACCGAGGAAGTGGCCGAAGAACACCGAGACCGCGTGCACTGCGGTTGTGGCCACAGTGATCGCGAGGAGGATGACCCACCAGCGATAGCGCAGGGCGTAGGTCATCGCCATCAGCTGTGACTTGTCACCGAGTTCGGCCACGAAGATCACGCCGAAGCTGAGGAGCAGGGCGGCAATCACGGACGCCAGGTTAGTCAGCGCTAACTCGCGGACGCAACTCGTCGAAGACCCGTATTTCCGCAGGTAGGGACATCAAAATCAGATGTTCGGGGACCCGTATCCACGCGGTCGGTGACCCGTCGTACGGCCTTCGGGCGGCCGCCCCGCCCTACGCTGCGAGAAGCATGGCCAGCACCGCGGTGTCGGGGTCGGCGTTGGGGTCGATACCCACCTGATTGCGGAGGTTGACCACCGTGCCGTCGGCCTCCGCCTCGGCCCATCCCGCCCGGTGTTCGAGCCCGAGTTCGGGGAGTCCGGGCAGCAGCACGCACCCGGAGGCGACCTGAGAACACTCGGGAAGGGACGGGCGCGTCTGCGACGGGGGATGCAGCATGACCAGCGCCGGCGGATTGTTCAGGAAGCGGCCCGCCTCGACGAAGCTGTCGTCGACGACATTGCCGATCGCGACCATCATCCCGACGGTGTCCGCCTCACCCTGCTCCGGACGCTGCTCGACCACGCCGAAGATCGTCGTCGTGGGCAGGAAACCCGGCCGGCAGGCGATCCGGACCGAGGCCACCAGCGTCTGCGTCCACTCGAGCGTCGACTCCGGCCAGCGGCCCGAGATGAGAATGCCGTTCAGCGTGCCCTCGTGCTGGAACGGTGTGAGGCCGATCGGAATCGATTGCATCATGTCCTCCTCCGACCCGGGCACGACCTCGGGGTGATCCACGGACTGGGGACCGACGGCCGACCCTGGTGAGAAGACCTTCCACCGGTGACGAGGCGTCGACAACTCGAATCACCGTGTTGTGATGGATCTTTAACATGCGAACGAACGACAGCGGTGGTCGCGGAGCACTGTCCCCGCCGGTGGGGGCGACGACACCAGGCACACTGGACCGGTGAAGAACTCGCCCCCGCTGCGACCCATGGAGTTCGCGTCCGTCGCGATCTTCGGCGGACTGACCGTCGCGGCGGTGGTCATCGCGTCGGTCATCCCACTGGCCCAGGCCGCCGGACTGCTCGCCCCGGTGCCGCTCGCACTCATCGCGGCGCGTACGCGGCCGCGGGCCCTGGTCACCGCCACGGTCGCCACCACCGCGGTCGCGTTCGCGATGGCGGGCACCGGCGCGATGGCAACCGTCCTCGGATCCGCGCTGGTCGGCGGCCTGGTCGGCGACATCAAGCGCCGGGGCCGGGGGATCGGTGTGCTCGGGGTCGCCACGCTGGTCGCCTCGCCGGTGCTCGGTGGGATCTCCGTGCTGATCCTCCTGATCCTGGTGCCGCTGCGTGAGCTGACGATCGAGGCGATGACCAACTCCATCCACGGCGTCGCGAAGTGGCTGCACGGATGGGGCCCGACCGGCGGCGTCGCCGATGGGCTCGACGCCATGAGCCGGAGCATCGCTGACGACTGGTGGGTGTGGGTCTGGGTGTCGGGAACCCTCGGCACCGCGATCTCGCTGCTCGTCGCGTGGTGGATCCTCGGTTCCGTGATCAGCAGGCTGCGGGACGTGCCGAGCGAGGACACGCTCGATGCCGTCCCGTCGGGGTTCGCCCCGGCCGCGGTGGTCACCGCGGCCCACGATCCGGGCATCGCGCCGCTTCCGGTGGTCTTCGAACATGTCGGATTCGCCTACGCACCGGAGGCGCGCCCGGTGCTGCACGACATCGACCTGCGGATCGATCCCGGTGAGTTCGTCGCCGTCGTCGGCGCCAACGGTTCCGGGAAGTCGACGCTGGCGAAGATCCTGGCCGGGCGTGACCCGTCCACCGGTGTGGTCCACCGGCCGGGCCTGCCCGGTCTGGGCGCGCACGGCGGGACCGCGCTCGTCCTGCAGCGTCCAGAGATACAGATGCTGGGTTCCCGCGTTGCCGACGACGTCGTCTGGGGTCTGCCGCCCGGCGTCGACGTCGATGTCGAAGCACTGCTCGACGAGGTCGGTCTCGCCGGACTCGGTGACCGGGAGACCACGGACCTGTCCGGCGGTCAGCAACAGCGGCTGGCAATCGCCGCGGCGCTCGCCCGGGATCCGCAGCTCCTCATCGCCGACGAGGTGACGTCGATGGTCGACCCGGAAGGCCGGGGACAATTGCTGGCGCTGCTGGCGGGCCTCCCGGCACGCCGGGGGATCGCCGTCGTCCTGGTGACGCACCGCGGCAGCGAGGCGGCGGCGGCCGATCGGGTGATCCACCTGGCCGGGGGACGCCTCGTGCCGCACGCGCCCGACTGGATGCCGGGTCCCGACGCCGACCTGGGCGCGCCGAACCCGCGCCCGTCGCCCCCGCCCGCACCGACCTCGCGGATCGGCGGGCCGCTCCTCGTGCTCGACCAGGTGGGTTACGCGCACCTGCCGGGCTCACCGTGGGAGGTCGTTGCCCTGCAGGACATCTCGCTGACGGTCTACCGCGGCGAGGGACTCCTCGTCGTCGGCGGCAACGGATCGGGCAAGACGACACTCGCGTGGATCATGGCCGGCCTGCTCCCGCCCGGGACCGGTACCTGCCGTCTGCTGGACATCCACGAGAAGATCACTCCCGGAGCGGGTTTCGACACCGGAACGCCGATGACGGAGCGGGTCGGCGCGGTCGGACTCGGATTCCAGCACGCGCGTCTGCAACTGCAGAAGGTCACCGTCGCCGACGAGATCATGGCGGCCGGTGGTGAGAAGGTGGGCACCGCCGAGGTCGCCCGGGTCCTCGAACTCGTCGGGTTGCCGCGCCGGATGGCGGTCACCAAGGTCGACGCGCTGTCGGGCGGACAGATGCGGCGCGTCGTGCTGGCCGGTCTCATCGCGCGCCATCCCGACCTGCTGGTCCTGGACGAGCCGCTGGCCGGTCTCGATCCGCCGGCACGCGAGGAGATCGTCGCACTGCTGGCCCGGCTCCGCGCCGACGGGATGACCATCGTGATCATCTCGCACGACTTCGAGTCGTTGGAGTCGGTGTGCACCCGGCGGGTCCGACTGGTCGACGGACGTCTTCTGCCCGATTCGCAGCAGATGATCGACCAGGCTCCCGGCTGGGACGGAGGAACCCGATGACGATGCGTACCGTCCCGCTGCGGCAGGTGCCCGGCGACTCGTTCGTGCACCGGCTGTGGGCGGGGACCAAACTCGTGATCGTGCTGATCCTCGGGATCATGACCTGGGTGCTGCCGTCGTGGCCGGCGCTGGGCATGGTCGCCGCGGTGGTGGTGATCACCGCCCTCGTCGCGGGAATCCCGTTGGGCGCCATACCTCGTCCGCCGTGGTGGTTCTGGGGTCTGATCGGCATCGGCGTCGCGTTCAACGTGTCGTTCGCCGGCATTCCCGGCGCCCTGGTCTTCCTACGCGCGATCACCTTGGCACTCGTCCTCGTCGCCAGTTCGATCCTCGTCATCTGGACCACTCCCATGGCCGACGTGGCGCCGGCGCTGGCGCGGCTGATGCGCCCGCTGCGGTGGCTCCGGCTGCCCGTCGACGAGTGGGCGGTCGCGATCGCGTTGTGTCTCAGGGGTCTTCCGCTGCTCATCGAGGAGTTGCGGATGCTGCGTGCGGCGCATCGCCTCCGGCCGACGGCCAAGGGCCGCAGCGACCATCCGTCGGCGGAGATGGGGATCATGGATCTGATCACCGCGGCGATGTCGTCGGCGCTCCGACGCAGCGCCGAGATGTCCGAGGCGATCACCGCCCGCGGCGGCACCGGCCGCCTGACCGCCCATCAAGCCGGCCCCGGGCGCGCAGATGTGGTGGCGCTCATCGTGATCGGCCTGGCCTGCGCGGTCGCCATCACTGTCACGCTCGTTCTCTGAGGGCGACACTCGTAAGCTCGCTCCTCAGTATCTGCGGCCCGACGGCCGTCGTGGACCGCGACGGAACTCGTTGTCTCGGAGCGGGCCCACCCACTGCTCCCTGAGGAGGCCGGAGCTTGCGGAGGCCGTCACGAAGGGTCCTGGTGAGATGCGTCGCCAAACCCTTCGTGGGGGGGGGGGGGGGGGGGGGGGGGGGCGGGGGGGCGGGGGGGGGGGCCCCCCCGACGCATGCCTGGTGGGCTCGGGTTCGAGCGTCAGCCCTGGGCGGTGAGGTCGAACCCGATGTACTCGGCAGCGTCCTCCGGACTGGCGAACAGGAAGGTCCGGTCGTCGAGGTGCACCATCCGTCCGTAGTGGGTGGAGCTGATCTCCTCGAAGATCGATCCGTCGAAGTCCTGGCCGAGTGCGTCGGTCAGCTCGTCGTAGTCGAACTCGAGCCGGTTGACCCCGTCCACGCGGATCATGGACGGGTATTCGGTCAGTTCGACCCCGTCTTTCGCTCCCATGACGTCGGCGACGACCCGGCCGATCGGGGTGTTCATCAGGGTCACGCCGCACATGTTGGAGAACTCGGTCTCCGCGCCGAATTGCATGGTCACTTGCTCAACTCCTCGGGGATGGCGACATCGATGGATGTCAGCAGGTCGGTGAACTTGGCGGTTGCCGCGTCCAGGCTGGTGGCGAACGTGATCGACTTGTCCGCCGGCTGCGACCAGATCGGTTGCAAGGCACGGGCTGCGTCGAGACACCGGGGGACCCACACGGCGAGCCACTGGCCGAACAGCTCCTTGTTCTCGTCGCCGAACTGCTCGTCGCGCGTGAGGATTCGGAAGAGGCTGCGTGTGTAGGCCAGGTCGCGGTCGTAGTCGTGCTCACCGGTGCCGACGATGGTCGGGGTGATGTAGTCGCCGTTGCGCGCGGCGACCTGCATGACCAGCTCCGAGCGGAAGAGCGATCCGACGAGCTGCTCGAAGACGATGTTGGTGGCGAACAGCAGCTCGCACCAGTCACCGACTGCGGTCAGCCGTTCGACCACCTCGCGGGTCGGCTGCCACTCCGGTGCTGCCTGCCACACCTCTTTGTGTGCCTCGCCGTCGAACTCCTCCTCGGCCTCGGACAGGTCGAGGTTGAACAGCGCGAGATCCTGGGCGAAGCGCATCTTGTGTGCGGCGTTCACGGCCACGGCGGTGTTGATCATGTTGGTCGGGCCCGACCGCTGGATGGAGGTGAACACGTGGAGTGCCAGCCCGTTCTCGGCGTGCATCCAGGCTCCGAGATTTCGCTCGATGAACTTGAGCCACGGCGAATTCCACGAATCGTACGCGCGTGCCCGCTTGGCGTTCTGCAGGCACAGGTCGACCTGGTGGACGACCGCTGAGTTGTTCCGGTAGATCGTCTGGTCCCACTCCTCGTTCGGGTCGAGGAAGGCGTGCCAGTTGCTCGACTTCGCCGTCGTCCACTCCTGCGGGTAGCCGCCGGGACCGTTGCCGAAGCCGTAGATCCAGCCCTGACTCAGGTGCCGTTCGGGATCGGGCTGTACGTCGACGGTGACGTCCTCGTACATCGTCGCGCGCTTCTTGGCCGGCTGATAGTAGCTGTACTTGCGGCTCTTGGAACTCGGGAAATCCTTGGCGCCGGCTTCGGCGTCGGTGAACTCGATGGACGGGAAACTGCGTTCTCGCTGGTTGGATCTGGGGGCGGTGGGTGCGGACATACTGCGCGCTCCTCCTCGTTCGGCGGCTGTTGGGGTGTCGAGCTGGCTAGTCGAATGCCGGGCTGGTGAAACTGTCGTAGAAGATCTGGTCACGGGGCACCGAATGTTGTTCGGCGAGAGCCAACGCCGCGTCGACCATGGGCGGGGGTCCGCAGAAGTACACCTCCGTTCGGGACAGATCGGATTCGCATCCGTTGACGATGTCGGTGACGTTGCCCTCGGCCACGGAGACGCCTGCGGGTGCGTCGGCGGCGGACTCGGACAAGCATGCGGTGAAGCTGAAGTCGGCGATCTTCTCGCCGAGAGAGGCGATCTCGTCGAGGCAGAAGAGATCGGCCGCGGTGCGGGCACCGTAGTAGAAGCGCACCGGGCGGACGATCTCCGACTCGCTGATGTGCCGGAGGAGGGACAGCAGCGGTGCCATTCCGGCGCCGCCGCCGATGCAGACGATCGGGAGTACGTGCCCGTTGCGGAGGGTGCATGACCCGTACGGGCCGTTGACCATGATCTCGGTGCCCGGTTCGAGTCCGTTCTCGAGCATGCCGGCGAACACTCCGCCCGGGTACTTCTTGATCAGGAACTCGAGTTTGTCGGGGGTCGACTGGGTGGTGGCGATCGAGAAGGACCGCTTCTCCTCGGTACCGGGGATCGAGAGGTCCACGTACTGACCGGGTTTGAACTCGAAGGTGGCCGGCTCGACCACGTCGAGTCGCAGGGACACGATGTCCTTGGTCATCGGCTCGACCGCGGTGACCCGCGTGCGTACGTCCTGGATCGGTGCGCCGCCGAGCAATTCGTCCTCGTCGAAGTTCAGCAGTTCGATGTCGCAGTCGCTGTAGGCGTACGTGCGGCAGAGCAGGACATACCCTTCGGCCTCCTCGGCGTCGTTGCAGGCGAAGGTCGAGTAGTCGTCCATCTGGACGTCACCGTCGAGCATGTAGGACTTGCACGCCGAGCACCGGCCCTCCCGGCACCCGTGCATGAGGTGGATGCCCTGCCGGAATGCGGCGTCGAGGATGGTCTCGTCCTCGCCGACCTCCATCTCGATGTCGACGGGGGCGAAGTTGATGCGATGTGTGTCGGCCACTGTTTCTCCAGTTCGGACTTCGGGTGCGGGGACCCTTCGTGACGCTCCGCTGCGCTCCGCTCCTCAGGGAGCAGGGGTGACGCTTGGCTCCTC
>NZ_JAMBDT010000111.1:0-15763 GCF_025143765.1 Gordonia sp. p3-SID1431 | reverse complement strand
ACAGAGCCACTCACCTGCGCGAGCGGATGTCCCAGCGTCACGTCGTACTCGATGGCGACGCTGCTCGTCCGCTGGTGTCCGGCCACGCAGTGCAGCAGCACGGTCTTGCCCGGCACGTAACCCGAGAACGGCGTCGGCGTGTCCGCTAGCACGAAGTCGAGGTTCTCTGCCGATGGCGCGATCACCGGCGCGAGTGCATCTAGGCACAATTCGGCAAGCGCCTCTGTGGTTACTGAACGACACTCTGCAGATACTCTCTGTCCCGCCCTGGTCCGAGGGATCGACGATTGCTTCGTCAGCCCTTCACCGCCGCAGCGATACTCGCAGCCAACCGTTGGAGCTCAAGTTCTACGTGCTCGGGAGAGTCGCTCAGATCGAGCGATCTCAGAACCAGCCTCGTACCGACACTCTGTACGATAACCGTCCTGCTAGCGGTGTCATCATTCTCGTGACGACAGTAGATGAGGATCCCCTCCGGAAGCTCCAACGCGGTCGTGTAAGCGAGCAGTTGGTAGTAGTCCCCGCTACGTCCACGTCCGTCCTTGGCGAGCTTGTACTTGATGTCGCCGACGTAGACGTGCTGTCCGTGCGCACTGCGGAACAACAGATCCGGCAGCATAGTCACCTGGCGGCCCGTGCCTAGATGCACGGTGGGCTCGGCTATTACGTCGAGACGACCCCTCATTTCGCGCCGCAATCGTTCGGTGACGAAACTTTGGAACAAATCGTTCATGTCGACCATGAACGATGAGGCGGGTGCTGTTCCGTGGGAATCGGTGAGCGTGAGGTTGGCGAGAATGAGACGCGCGAGCCGCAGTGCGGCCGCGTAATGCTGACTCAGCCGAGTAAGGTGTATCTGGTCGACGTCCTCGGGCGTGACGGCATGGTCCTCGACCGCGTCGAGCGCCACGAGCTGACGCATTAGTCGTTGTCGGTCGGCCGGGTCGACTCGGGCGATACGAAGCGCCCGCTGTACGGCAGCCCGCAACACCCGATTCTCCGGGATGTCTTCCGTGAAGTCGTCGTACGTACACGCGACTTGGGTGAGAACTCCCGCGCGCTTGAACTGCCTGGGCACGTCGAGGCGCCCGCGCAGCGCGACAAGCGTCTCTTCCATCGTCCTATACGACCGCAAGACTCCCCGAGCGAGCGTGGTCTCGAGGGTTCGCGCGAAAAAGGCGATCACCGAGGGGAGTAGATCCGACGACACGTCGTAATCGAAAGCCTCCCGGCGCCAGGCGCTGTGCGGAAGACCCGGCTCCAGAAGAAGAAAGAGGTTCTGAGGGTTGATCTTTGGCCGTATCAGAAGGCGAATACCATCGACGACCAGCGTCCCGACGTGGGACGTTGCCGTGATGCGCCACCGGTCACCGGGCGCGGGTGACACTTCGACGAAGCCGGTCAGTTCGAGGGACTCGGCTTGTGCACGTGTCAGCACAAGCTCGCGCGACTCATACTCCTTGAGGGTCACACGCACGTTCATCCGAGGTCCGGCTCGTCTTCGCCTAGATTCTCGCTGATCGACTCGCCGGCCAGGTCATTGAAACGCTTCCACACTTGGTCGAATCGGAAGTACGTGATCCGTGTGGCGTCGCCGAAGAACTGGTCTTCGATGAACGGCTCAATGTCGTACACCCAGATGCGCTGCAACGCTTCTTTGTCGAGTCCGCGCTTCATGAAGTGGCTGGGCCCGAGTTGGAGATGAGGTCCCCCGAGTTCACGATCGAGCTCATCGTTGACCTGTGCGACCACCTCGCCTACCCACGCCGGTTCGCCTTCACGCTGGAGCCAGCGGCCAAGGAGCCCAGCCATCGGGCCATGGTTCGGGAAGAACGGGATGAAGTGAAATCGTCGCCTCAGGGCAGCGTCGATCAAGGCGATCGACCGGTCGGCGGTGTTCATCGTCCCGATGAACCAGATGTCCTTGGACAGCTCGAACGGATCATCCGGGCGATACAAGGTCCGCACCGGTGTATCCCGGTACTCAAGTAGAAAGAGCAACTCGCCAAGCACTTTTGGTAAATTGGCTCGATTGATCTCGTCAATGATCATGAGATGACGATGTCCCGGTTTATCGTTGGCGCGTGCCGCCAGTTCGGCGAGCGGGCCACGCTGCAGGCGGTAGGTCATGACCCCGTCTACGTCGGTCTCCGGTCGGTACCCCTCGAAGAAGTCCTCGTACGATGTGGACGGGTGGAACTGAACGATGGGTCTTCGGGAAGCTTCGGGGACCAGGGTTTCGGCCAGTTTGCGGGCGAAGTACGTCTTTCCGGTCCCCGGTGGGCCGTAGAACACAACCTGCTTCTTGTCCTCGAGCAGTGCGACGACGTCGTCCAGGAAGGCGCGCTCGACCAGCAACTCTTCCGCAAGGTCGTCGAGCGGATCGACGATCGGTTCGTCGTCGGGCACCTCGTCGTTCTCGGCGTACCAGTAGAGGAAGGCACCCATGCCGAGAGGGTCGCCGGGGAAGTAGCTGTCGAGCCGTGCGCGTAGGGCGTCATTCGAGGCGACTTGAAGCTGTCCCCGTCCGGCTTCGTCCGGGGTGTCGAGACCCAGCAGCTTAAGCATTCGCAACTTGCCCTTGGGGCCGGTGTACGGGTACACGGTGATGAACTGCTCGGGATGAGTGATGGCGAGCATCTTCATCATGACCGACTCGCCGAATCCCTTGACGCGGAGCTCGTCGTCCTCCAAGGCCCGGTTGATCCGTGTGGCCGGCGGTTCGTCGCCCCAGCACACGTAGGTGAAGGTATCGATGATGCGCTGATACTCGGCATCGTCCGCGTCACGGACACTTTTGTTGAGGATCGACATTGGACCGGTACCACCGTAGCGTTGCGTATTCCAAATCGGCCGCAGGTCCGCGCGATCGACAATCGACAGCTCCTCGGGGTCAAGCAACTTGGCGAAGTCACGGCGATCGGCTCTGTCTTGGTCGTGACCCGGCGTCGGGTATCCGGTCGTGGACTTGAACTCGGCGACCACGGCGGCCAAGGCGTCGTCCTCCTCGTTCTGCGTCATGTTTTCGCCGTTGAGTTCCGACATGATCGGCGCGACGTCGCGGGCTGTCTGGAGAACCTCGGATCGTAGGTCCAGCGCTGGGAACGTGGACCGGTCGAACCAGCGCGCATAGATCACTTCGCCCGTGCCGCCGCCGGTGAACCCGGCGTTCCGGCCCACGCGCGACCTCCCTGCGAGAAGCTCGTATCCGGCAAGAGGATGACTCTCGGCTAGTTCGACGGCGCGTTCGGCCGCTCCGGTTTCGGCGTCGGGAAACGGGCGCAGCCCGATGGCGAGTCCTTTCGCATTGAGCCACACGCGGACCGACAACCCGTAAGTGCCCGGTACCCGCCAATCCGTCCAGAGATCGCCCCGGGGCCAGTCCGCATCCCACATCACGCCGGGGGTGCGCGTCTTGAGAGTTCGTCCGGCTGCCTCCGACACTGACGTCTCCAGGGTTGTACCGAAGTGTTTTGCGACCGAAACCAGGGCAGCGGCGTTGGCGCGGTACGACTCCGGAGCATCGCCCCGATCCTTCGCGCCTTCGCGGAGGGCTGCACGGTCGCACAGAACGTCGTCCAGAAGGACTGGGCGCTCGTCCGCCCACCACGCGGCAACCTGTTCGAAACGTCGTGGATCACCGTCAATCTCGGTTGCGCAACGGTAGAGTTCCGCATATCTCTCGCCTTGGTCGTTGAACTCGGCGTTCCCGGTGAGGTAGTTCATGTACTCGGCCGACTTCGGCCACGCCGCGGGCCACGTCTGCGGGTTATCGAGGGCCCAGTAGTAGGAGGCAACAAACGGAGCACGCTTGGGGCTCGGGTGTGCGCCGACTCGAATCTCTTGGAGATGATCGGCAAGCAGGCGGATCTTGCGAACGGCATCATCGAGGTCCTGAGGTGGAGACAGTACGTCGACTAGGACGCTGACGGCAGCGTCCGGATCAGGCGACATCTTGTTGATCTGGTTGATGATCATCTGTCCGCCGGTGCCGCCGTATCCAGAATCGAAGCTGCGCACCCAGCGGTCCGTCTCGGCTTGGAACGAGCTCAAATCTCTGGTTCGGCCGAGCGTGTTGAGAAGCTGTCGAGCATCGGCCGCGTGAGGGGTGAGCCGCTCCTCTCGCCACGACACGCGAGTGCTGTCGTTCACTGCGTTGAATCGGGCGATGTGTGCCCTGTGCCATCGCCGCCGAAATTCCAACTCGCGGACGCCTATGTCGTCACGGTCGGTCATTGCTGCCTCCTAGCCCCGTCGAGCGTAGCGATCGCGGACAGGTCGGGATTGGTTCTTGGTGTCGCGGCCAAGGATCATGCACGAGTCGGAGTAGATCACAGCGTGATGACAACAGCGGCAAGTCTGTCTCTACGGTGTGGCAAGGTCGGCGATAGTTCCGTCGAGGGGGAGTGTGGTGACCGAGTCAAAGTCGATCCGTGAGGCGTCCCTGCTCGAGACCGTCTGGGAGTTGCTCGACGCCGACGACGAGCTGAGTGACGAAGCCAAGTACGTGGTGATTGCTGCTCTCGACAGCGAGGACGCACTATCGGAGCAGCTTGGCGGTAGGGCAGTGACTCATCAACGGCCCAACTCCACGCCGGAGGCGCAGGAACCTGCCGGTGCGTTTCTGCGCGAGATCCGTGTTGCCGGCTTCCGTGGGATTGGTCCGCAGGCGAGCCTGACGATCACGCCTTACCCCGGCATCACCGTTATCAGCGGACGCAACGGGTCGGGCAAGTCGAGCTTCGCCGAGGCCCTCGAGTATGCGCTCACCGGTGAGAGCTACCGCTGGAAGAACAAGGCCAAACTTTGGGTCGACGCCTGGCGCAATCTGCACCAGGGCGACCCGTGTGAAGTGCGCGTCGACTTCACCACAGAGAACGGACCCAAGACTTCGATCGGCGCGCAGTGGCCCGACGGAGCCGCGCTGAACGACGCCCAGCACTGGTCCCAGCGCGAGGGTGAGAAGCGTCAACACGGCGTCGACGCGCTTGGCTGGTCCACGGCGATCGAGATCTACCGCCCGATTCTGAGCTACGACGAGATCGGCGGCCTGCTCGAGCAAGAGCCGTCGAAGCTCTACGACGCGCTGGACAAGTTGCTCGCCCTCGACGAGGTGCAGGACGCAGAGAATCGGTTGAACGCGGAGCACGCGGAACGTCGGCGCCCGCGCAAGACCGCACGAGACTCACTAGTTGCGCTCAAGAAGCTGCTCGCCGATGCCGACGACGAACGCGCCGCCGCGCTGGCAAAACTCGTGCGCTCACGGACTCCCGACCTGGATGCGATCGCCAGCCTGGTAGCCGGCACTGACTCGCGCGAACATACGACAGCCGCTGCCCTCGACTCGATCGCAGGAATCGACCTACCAGACCTCGATTTCGCTGCGATGATCGCTACCGAACTTCGCGATGCTCTGAGCAACTCACGAACCCTGGCCGACAGTGCGATGCGGACCGCCGAGCAGCGGTCTAATCTGCTCCGGCGAGCCCTGGAGTACCGGAACGCGCACGACACCGACGCTCCGGCCTGCCCGGTGTGCGGCGAGGGTGCGCTGACCGTCGACTGGGAAACTCACGCCCGAGAGGCCATCGCCGCCGACGACACACAGCTGGCGATGTATCGGGAAGCGCGGCGGAACGTGGACCAGCTGGAGCGGTCAGCGCGCCAACTGTTCGAGTCACTTCGAGATGTATCGCCGGTTGCCGATGTTGAGTTGCCTAGCCTGGCGACTTACCGCGAGGCGTTCGCTACAGCCTCGGCGGTACCCGCTGGCGTCGATGACCTGCCAAGTCACATCGAGGCCCAGCTTCCCCCTCTCTCTGAAGCGCTCGCAGCACTCCGGACAGAAGCTGCAAGTGCGGCGGCGGAACTCCAAGACGCATGGGTGCCCATCGCAAAAGACGCGCTGGAATGGCTTGCGTTGGAACGGCTTGCCCGCGAGACCGACGACACGGTGAAAGTGATTGAAGAAGCTCGCAAATGGGTTCAGGAGAACTCGCAAAGCTTCAGGGCGCAGCGGCTCGCACCGATCTCCGAAGGTGCGCGAGCAATCTGGTCGCAGCTGCGACAGGAGAGCGACGTCGAAATCTCGGAGATTGCGCTCGAAGGTAGACGCACACAACGCAAAGCGGTCTTGAAGGGACACGTCGACGGCAAGCCAGTGGGCGCCCTGTCGGTGATGAGTCAGGGCGAACTACACGCCCTCGCGCTCGCACTGTTTCTACCGCGAGCGACGGCCATGGCGAGCCCGTTCCGGTTCATCGTGCTCGACGATCCAATCCAAGCGATGGACCCGGCCAAAATCGACGGCTTTCTGAACGTGTTGACCGACCTCGCCGCCAGCCGGCAGGTCATCGTGTTTTCTCATGACGATCGTCTCGCGACCGCGATTCGCCAGCACTCGATCGATGCACACCTCATCGAGGTCACCCGGGAGTCGGGCTCGCAGCTCGTGGTGAAAAGCGCCGACGAACCTGCGCGTCGCTACGTTGACGACGCCTTCGCGGTCGTCGCCGACGAGAACGTACCCGACGACATCAAGCGGCGAGCGTGTCCCGGTCTGTTCCGGTTTGCCATCGAAGCAGCAGCTCGCCAGGTCTACTTCACACGCAGCAACGTCGACGGTCAGCCGCAGCACGACACGGAAGCGCGATGGGCCGAGGCTAAGAGTGCGACTGCCTGTGTGGCACTTGCCCTGCACGGCGCAACCGATTCAGACCTCTCAGGGTGGAAGTCTCGGCGGCAGCATCGTTCTGCGGCGATGTCCATCGCAACGAAGGGCGTACACAAGGGCGCAACCATCGGCAAAGACGACGTCAGAGATTTGCGCAAGACTATCGACGACATCTTGGACCAGCGGTGACGCCGGCCGAACTCCTCGCCTATGCCCAGCAATTGCTGCGAGGCCTAGGGGACTCGACCTCGGGTAACGCGTCCCGACTCGCTGCGGTGGTGGCGCGCCAAGCACTCGAAGCGACCGTGCTCGAGCGCTGCGGTGTGGTCAATGCTCCCTGCGAGTGGGCGTCGATGCGGTCTAGGCTGGCGATCCTGAAGGCGCTCGATGATCGTGAGACAGCTGATCGACTGGCTTCGCTATGGCATCAACTGAGCGCATGCTGTCACCAGCATGCGTACGAGTTGTCGCCGACAGTCGGTGAAGTGCGCTCTCTGTGTGAGGGTCTGGCGGCGGTAATGCCTGGGTCGTAGCGCGTGCGTCGAGCCACTGCGATGCGGTGCAACCGATTTCGGCTGCGCTGCAATCCAATTGCTGGCAGTCGCAGCGAATCCACGGCAAAGGGGCACCGCTATGGCTGGACGTCGACCACCATTTTCACCGAAGACGGGACGGTCTGTCGTCCTAGTGTGGGAAACTGCTTCCGCCGCACCGGACTCGTATGAGCTGACGTGTCTTCAACTCAGCCCAGGAATCGAGTTGAACGCTTATCGTCGCTCTTGCAGCTTGGTGTCGACTCGCTTGCCCAACATTTTGAGCACGGGGTAACTCGTGAGATCGGACAGCGTCAGCAGTCGCTCCGGGTGCGTGATCCGCGCTAGGTCCTCTTTCGTGGGCTGCGGCACGTCAAGCGCAATCCTCTGGGCGTAGGTGGAATCTATGTCCTCGAAGGACAACCCGCTGTCCTCAGTTGACCACGCTTCGCTGACGAACCAGTTCGCTATAAAGATCCTGGTGCTGGGTATAAGTGTCCACACGGTCGCACGGCTAGCTGCCGTACGCCCAGTGGGTCGTGTGGCGCCGAGCCAACGCAACTCGCCGCCATTGTCTGTCACTTCCCAGAATTGCCACCCGGACGATGCCATACGGCGAGCCTAGCGCTACTGGGACACCAGAGGTGATTGCGTCAGCCTGACGTGGCGCCTCGGCCATGCGGGCGAATTGCGCGCCGACACAACGTCCGGAGCGGCGAGGGATCTCATGATCTCAGCGCGACGTATCGCAGCGCCCCACGCAAATCGGCTGCGGTCTTCTCCCAGCCTTGCGCTTCGTTCAAGCATGCCTCGGCTTCCTCACCGTCGCCCTCCGACGCCGCGTTGTCTGCCCGGTTCCGCCAGTTGATCATCTGCTCTTCGACCGTTCTGATGTACTCGAGGATTTCCTCGGTGTCGTGATGACAGATCCGTGCGACATCCTCGGGTGACAAGGTTTCGTCGCCGTTACTGTCGAGCTGGATCAAGATCTTGACGGGTGTGGGCAACTCGTCGTCATCATCGGAGTTCGGCGAGTCAGCATCCCAGGCGAAACGACCGCCTACGTCGTGCGCGATGTCGGCGCTGTCGCCCATTACTGCTTCGAACTCGGCAAGGCATCGCACAAGATGCGACTCGATCGGCGGGTCCGCATACAAGACTGCGCGGACACGTATCGTATCTCCGACTAGAAAGAACTTGAGCTGCAGGTTGTTTCGGTTGAGGGTCTGGACCACAAACGCCGCGTAGTCGGTCTTGATCACGTCCTCCACGAGGGTCGAGAACAAATGAATCGACCGCTCGTTCTCTACCGCGCGGATGAAGACCAGACCCGTCTCGAACCGGATCGGGAAGTCACCGTCATCGTCGGTAACTGCTTCATGACCGACCACTGGCTCGAGCGCCGCACTTATCCATATCCGCAGATCAGCCGCGGACAATGCTCCTCCGGACATCACAGAACCCCTCTTTCTTGTCTAGCTAGCCGGGCACCAGTGGTGCCCACGTATCCGTCCTCATGGCGGAGGCTCGCCCGCTGACGCCCAGACAACCCCACGTCCGCGTGCACCAGGCATAGCCTCAAGCACCGCAGCACGCACCGTCTCGACCGAGTGTCCGAGCATCACGCCATACTCGACCGCGACACTCGGCGTCCGCTGGTGTCCGGCGACGCAGTGCAGAAGCACCGTCTTGCCCTCGGCGCGTAAGCCACGGACGGCATCGGCCGTGTCAGCGAGGACGAACTCGAGGTTCGGGTTCTCGGCGGGATCACCCGAGTCCATGAGCCGTGACGCGACAAACTCGGTTGCCTTTCCGAAGCATGCCTGGCGCCGTCCGACCCGGCACATCGACACCACCGCGTCAGCGCCATGGTCGACAGTCGCGTGCGTCCCGAGCAGCACACTATCGTCGAACGGGTGGGGGACGGCGTCGGTGAATGCGTGCTCGGAGTACAGGACGTCGTCGACCAGGGGCCAGCCCTTGCCATCCGGCTCACCGTCGCGCACCGCGAGGGTTGCCAGCGCGATCAGGTCGTGCGAATCGCTGGGTCGTCCGTCGCGTTCCGGCCAGCCATGCACCGCGCGACGCCAGAACCAGGGGACCGCACTCGCACCCCATCGAGCGCCGAGCAGACCGCCGGCGATCGCTGCCACCGTGTCTGTGTCGTTGCCGATCCGGGTTGCGG
Source organism: Gordonia sp. p3-SID1431 (assembly GCF_025143765.1). Lineage (NCBI taxonomy): Bacteria > Bacillati > Actinomycetota > Actinomycetes > Mycobacteriales > Gordoniaceae > Gordonia > Gordonia sp. p3-SID1431. The sequence goes on along the minus strand of NZ_JAMBDT010000111.1, from coordinate 6,372 downwards.
TGTCGAGTGCGCTTTGCAGGTGACGGCATGGCATCGCGTCGGGGATCGGGGTCTGCAAGATGGCCGAAACTGCTGCCTGGAGCGCAGTGACGGTGAACCCATTCGGCGAGAACGACTTCGGAGGCTCCGACGCAGCGGCGTCGAGCCATACCGACCACTGGTCGGCTCGCTCGTCGGGTAGTAGGTCGAGTCCGGCGCGGACGTCGAATCTACCGTCCAGAACCGCCACCCGGATCGCCTCGCACCACAAGACACAGGAATCGCGGGCGAGGAGGTCGGCGTGGGTGAGTCCGGCCACCAGCCGCGCGGCGTCGGCGAGGGCGTCCCGATCGTCGAGGTGCGCGAGCGCGACGGGTGCGGTCCTCATCAACGCACCGTTGCCCGCCGAGTGCGGATGCTGCTCGGCGTAGGAGTTCGCCTCGTCGCGCATGATCGCGCCGGCGCCGACTCCACCGCGGCTGAGCCGCCGCCTTGTCGCGCGGAGAACAGCCCGGGTCTGGATGCCGATGTCGGCGGGTCCGCCGTCGAACCAGCGCAGGAAGTTGTCGGCGATGGCGTCGAGCGCCTCGTCCGTGGTGAGGTCGGTACCGGTCGCCGCGACGTCGGCGATCGCCATCGCCATGGACGTGTCGTCACTCCATTCGCCGGGAGCGAAGTCGCCTAGACCTCCGCCGAGCATCTGGGGTGCCTCGTCACCGCGCAGGACGCGGGACTCGAATTCGTACGGGACGCCGAGCGCGTCACCAGCGGCTGTCCCGAGCAGAACACCTGCGGCGCGGTCGAGTTGGGCGGTGGTGAGGTGCATATCGTTCCTCCTGGTGAAGAGTTCGGTCGCGCTCGACGCGGTGGTTCGTCGGCGTTGAGGGCACAACTTGGGACAGTGTCATCGAGGACGAGCTCAGTCCCGGCGCCGACCACGCTTCCGGTTGGCGAGATGATACGAGTCGCGGGTCGTCTTGGACACGTAATCGGCACCTGTCGTACGGACATCGGCAGCAAGCACGTCGAGCGCGCCAACCTCCCCATCGATGGCCTGGCGGTCCTCGGGTGGGCAGAATGAGGCGGCCTCCGTCAGGCGCGCCCGAGCGACACCGAGCGCGGACTCGCCACCCTCGATGTCACCGCGTTCGAAGGCTTGCGACGCCCGAAGCTTCTCGGCCTGTCCTTCTTGGTAGAGCTTCTCGGACTGCACCTTGGGATCGGGTATCCGATCACCCAGCTCATCGCCCGGCACCACGTTGACCGAGATGGGCAGCGTGACCGTGTGCTCGGTCAGCGTGGCCGTCTCGACGTAGCGCAACTCCAGGTCGGCGACCTGTGTGACCCCGAGCGCGGCGAGCCCGTCGACCTTCATCCGCAGCAGCAGCTTCCGCTGCTCCAGCGCATGCAGGTCACCGAGCTCGATCATCAACTCGCGCTCAGCGGTCTGGTGGACCGGAAGATCGTTGTACAGGGCCAGCTTCTGCACCTGCGGTACGAAACGCACGGTCAGGGTGACGGCCTGAGCCGATTTGGCCAGCAACCCGTCCACCTCACCAGCGATTGCCGCCCCAGCGGCATCCGGGTCGTCGGCGAAGATGTGATTCCCGTTGCCTGCCTTCGCCATCGCGGAGAGCAGCGTCTCGTCGTACCCGCGGCCGTAGCCGAGCGTCGAGGTGACGATGCCGTCAGCGGCGGCTTTCGCGGTGACGCCGGCGAGGGCGTCGACGTCTTGAATGCCTTGATTCACGTGACCATCGCTGACGATGAGCACGGTCCCGCCTCGAATACCTGCCGTGGTGATTCCGCGTCGCAGCTCTTGCAGAGCGCGTAGGTAACCGGATGACATGTCGGTGAGGCCCCCGGCGTCGATGCGAGCAATGGCATCGGTCGCGCGCTGCTTGTCTGTGAGTGGACCGGCGGGGACCACGACGTCGGCCGCGTCGTCGAAGGTGACCAGCCCGAACACATCGGTCGGGTCGAGTTGGGCGACCACGCTCGCGAGCGCTTTCTGTGCGCCGGCGAGTGGGGCGCCGGACATCGACCCGCTCCGGTCGAGCACGACCTGGAACGCTGTGGGTGTTCGGTCCGTGACGGGACCGGCCGGTGCCTGCAGTTCGAGCAGCACGGTCACCTCGTCGGCGGCTTCGTGGGCGACGACCTCGACATCGAGCGCAGCAGAGAGTTTCATCCGTCTTCCTTCCTCCAACCCGCCTCGATCAGGTCGCCATCGGGGCCGTATGCGACGACGCTGCTCGTGGTGCGAGAGAACGACAGCGGTAAGGCATTTGACAGCGAACGTAGATCTGGGGCGAGAACCCCTCATGACTCACTGATGATCGCATCGACCACTGACAATTTCGGTCGGCCTCGGGGATGCGGGATGACGCCGCACTGTTCTGACATCCGCGGGGCCAACGTGCCCCAACTCGCGGTAGCGTCCCGAATCCTCGGGGCGGGCGTTGCCTTCCGCAGACCAGCCCGTTGGTGTCCGCGAATCCGCGTGAGGTTGGTGCGATCGAACATAGGCTGCCCCTGATGCCCGAGCGGACCGCGGGCGGGCCTGTGCAGCGGAGAAGGGATGACGATGACGACTGATTCGGAGCATGATCACGTCGCTGCGATCGAGCGACTCAAGTACCGCTACTGGCGAGCGTCAGATGCCAAAGACGCGGACGCATTTCGCGGCTGCTTCGCCCGCGACGGCGCGCGGATCGACTACGGATCGATGGGCACCTTCGACGATGCCGACGCCCTGACGGACATCTTTCGGAGGGTCGCGCTGCACAAGGTTGATGGCCGGTTCGCCATCCTCGACATGCATCACGGCATGCATCCGGACATCACCCTCACCAGCGAGACGACTGCGACGGGGCGATGGTCGTTGCGTTTCCGTCAGGTGAACCTGCTCGACCGGACCGAGACGGTCATGGTGGGGGAGTACGACGACGAGTACGTCGTCGAAGACGGCGAGTGGACGATCGCCGCATCGAAGCTGACTGAACGCTGGCGGCTGCGGCAGCCACTGTCACCTGACGTCGAGGTCACTGAGGGAACGTTCGGGGCCGCCGGCGGTTGATTCTGTTGTCGCTCACGGCTCTTGACGGTTGGCATTACAGATGCCAAGCAGGTGACCTCTATGCGGGCCGCAAGACCGCTACGAGGAACTCCGACTTGTCGGTGAACGGGCGGACGTCCCAAGACTCTAGGAGCAGGTCCTGAGCGAAGCCGGCGGTGGCTGCGTTCTCGAGGAACTCGTCGAACGCGTAGTCCCGGCCGGCGCCGAAGCCGATCACTGCGCGGCCGTCGTCGCGCAGATGTGCGCGCAGTCGCTCGAGGACGGTGACACGGGTGCTCGGCGCGAGGAACGCCATCACGTTGCCGGCCGAGACGATCAGGTCGAACGGTTCGTCGATGCCGCGGGCGGGGAGATCGAGTTCGGCGAGGTCGTTCACCAGCCATCGCGGGCCTGGATGGTCTTCTTCAGCGGCTTGGACGAGGACCGGGTCGACGTCGACGCCAACTACTTGGTGTCCGACCTCGGCGAGGTACCCGCCCACGCGCCCCGGGCCGCACCCGGCGTCGAGGATGCGGGAACCGCGCGACGCCATCGCGTCGATGAGTCGAGCCTCGCCGACAAGGTCGTTACCCTCGCGCGCGAGATCCCGCAGTGGACCTTCGCCGCGGAGATGAAGGCGAGGGCGGCCGGCGAGGAGAGCCCGGAGAGCCCGGGAGCGTTCGACCTACCAGCTCGAGTGGTTGGGATCCTCGGCGACCTTCTGCATGGACGTACGGCAGTACCCGGCACAGGACGTGGGATCGTCGACAACCTGCGTGCCGTGAGCGGGGCGGATAGCACGCAGCGGCACAGAGCGATCAGGCTGACGGTAGTCGAGGGATGAACCGCCCCGGGTTTGTCGGAGGCTCTCGAATCTGTGAAGGATGGGGAGCATGGCAGCACCACGGAAGTACAGCGTTGAGCTGAAGGAGCGGGCGACGCGGATGGCGGTGGAGGCCCGTAAGGACCCGGCCACGAGGCCTGGAGCGCTTAAACGGATCGGCGATCAACTCGGTGTGCATCCTGAGGCGCTGCGCACCTGGGTCAAGCAGGCCGAGATCGATGGCGGCGTTCGCCCGGGTATCACGACCAGCGAGGCTGAGCGGATCGCGCAGCTGGAGCGGGAGAACCGTGAGCTGCGGCGGGCGAACACGATCTTGAAGCAGGCGTCGGCTTTCTTTGCGGCGGAGATCGACCGCCCACAGCGCTGATCGTGGAGTTCGTCGCCGCTTTTCGGGGCGAACACGGAGTCGATCCGATCTGCGCGGCCTTACATGAGACAGCCGCCCAGATCGCTCCGTCCACGGTGCGAGCCCATCTGAGTTCTCGACGAGTCGAGGCACCACGGGTGGTTCGTGACCGCGAGGTGCTCGGTGAGATCCGCACTGTGCATGCCGACAACCTCGGCGTCTACGGTGCCCGCAAAGTTCATGCCGAACTACGCAGAAAGGGCGTCCGCGTGGCCCGGTGCACTGTCGAACGGTTGATGAAAGTTGATGGGCTGCAGGGGATAACGAGGTTGAAGACGCGCAGGACCACGCGCAGCGAGGGGGCCGAGACTCCGCGACCGGCAGATCGTGTGGAACGGCAGTTCACCGCGGCAGCACCCAACGCGCTGTGGGTGGCCGACCTGACCTATATCCGCACCCACTCGGGGTGGGTGTATGCCGCGTTCATCCTCGATGTGTTCTCGAGGATGGTCGTGGGCTGGCAGGTCTCGACCACCATGCGCACCGACCTCGCGCTCGACGCCCTGGATATGGGGTTGTGGGCGCGTTCGCGGGCCGGCCAGGACGTGGCGGGGCTGATTCACCACTCCGACCGCGGCGCCCAGTATCGAGCCATCCGCTACACCGAACGCCTCGCCGAAGCCGATGCGGTGACTTCTGTTGGCTCTAAGGGTGATTCGTATGACAATGCGATGGCCGAAGCGTTCAACTCGTTGTTCAAGGCCGAATGCATCCGCAACCCCGTCATGCGTCCTCGAGGTGGCTGGGGTGGTGTCGGCGAAGTCGAGATCGCCGTCGCCGAGTACATCGATTGGTTCAATCACCGCCGTTTGCACGGCGAGATCGGACACGTCCCGCCCGCCGAGTACGAGGCCGCCTACTGGTCGGCCCACACGGTCACCAGCTACCGTGAGAACCCGGTCCCGGCATCCGCTGGAACCAACTAACCGAGCCTCCAGCAAACCCGGGGCGCTTCAGGAACTGGCGGTTCTCGAGAACAGGTCGGCACCCTCCGAGCGTGGCGGACGATTCCGGCCGCCAGGCCACCGGCCAACGCGAGCGGATCGGCATGACGCTCCTGTAGGCATGTGGCCTTCGGTCCGATGGGACGGCGCTGGTCGAATTGACGCCCTCTCCGTCGTACGACAGTCGTAATGGTTTGTGCACACAACTTTGAGTTGTACGAAGCACTTGCTTAGTCGTTCGTACTCCTTGGCCGCCGGCCTGCGCCGTCGTCGTAGAATGCCGGGCGAGATGTCACGTTCTTGGAATTTCACGTCTAGCATGAATTTGTGACGACAGATATCAAGATTTTGACTGTCGATGGTTCAGTCGCAAAGCCGCTAGCCAGCGGATCGCTCGCTGCGTCCGGCTTTCTTGAGACGGTCCATCTCGAGCAGTGGGTGGTTGACAACCCCGCAGTACTTGGCGCTGGCGTAATGGTCGTCGCGCGCCAGTACTCGAAATGGTCTTCATCTGAGGGAGACCTTGGACGGGAACGCCTCGATGTTCTGGCGTTAGACACGTCCGGCCAGTTGATCGTCGTCGAGCTGAAACGGGGGAACGACGCCCGAATCCACTTACAGGCAGTGACGTATGCCGCCTTGGTCGCGGGCTTCGACAAGCTGACACTGGCCGAGGCGCACGCTGAGTACCTGGCGACTTTGGGAACACCGTGCACCAAGGACGAGGCACTCCTTCGTCTAGAAGAGCATGTCATTGATGACTGGAACGACGACATCCTAAAACTACCCAGGATTGTTCTAATCGCAGAAAGTTACGCCGCACAGACGTTGACGACTGTTGCGTGGCTGTCGGACATTGCACCTAAGTTGACTATCGAAATGCACACTGTGAACGTCTTTCACGACACGAGAGATGGACAAGAGTCGTCGTCCTGCGTGGTATTTCGACGACAGTACCCACCCGATGACCCGTCCGCCCGTGTTCTCACACCTGGTCTCACAAGCATTGAGTCGGCGGCTACACGCATTGCAGAACGACAGCGAGCCGCTCGTTCGACCTATCTCCTCTACGACAACACCGCTATTCCGGAGGGCTCGACAGTTGAACTTAACCTTCGCGGCGCGGTCGCGCAGGAGCTAG
>NZ_JAMBDT010000110.1:0-15860 GCF_025143765.1 Gordonia sp. p3-SID1431 | reverse complement strand
CAGACCGGCGAGTCCAACGGCGTCAACGCCCTCATGCGGATCATCGGCACCTCGACGGCCGCCGCCGCGGTCGGCATGCTGCTGACGTGGTCGATGATCTCGGTTCCCGTCGCCGACGGCACCGCGATCGAGGTGCCGACCGCCGAGGGCTACCTGTGGGCGTCGGCGATCGCCCTCGTCATGAGTGCGATCGCCGCCGTGGTCGCCTTCGCGATTCCCGCGCACGGCCGCAGCACCGAGACCCCGGTCTGACGACCCGGTCACCTGCGGGCCGGGTCGCCGGCCCACGAGATGCGGACCGTACCGGATGCACGTAGCGTGACGCCGTGCTTCTCTCGACGTCGATCTCCGCGATCCGCTCCGACGGGCGCATCGGCCTCGTACGGTGGGAGCCACCCACCGCCGCATCCCGCCTCCTCGACAGGGCACGCTGATGGACCTCACCGCCGTCTCCCACTACCGGTTCGCGCGCACGCGGGATGAGGCGTTCCCCGCCCCCGGCGAACAGATCGTCGCCGGGGGCACCTGGGTGTTCTCCGAGCCGCAGCCGGCGACCACGGGACTAGTCGACCTGAGCGAGATGGGTTGGGCACCTGTCGAAGACCTGCCGGGAGGTGGTCTCCGGATCGCGGCCACCTGCACGATCGCCGAACTCGTCGCACTCCCCCCGCGCTCCGGCTTCGTGGCCCACCCGATGTTCGCGCAGTGCGCGAACGCACTGCTGGCGTCGTTCAAGATCTGGAACATGGCGACCGTCGGCGGCAACATCTGCCGGTCGTACGCGGCAGCGTCGATGGTCTCGCTGGCGGTCGGGCTCGACGCGACCGCCCACGTGTGGAGTCCCGATGGCACCGACCGCGATCTACCCGTCGCCGAGCTGGTCATCGGCAACGGCATCAACCTCCTGGCACCGGGAGAAGTCCTGCGCGCCATCGACTTCCCCGCCCACGCGTTACGCGCCCGCACCTCCGTGCGCAAGATCGCCCTCGCCGAGCTCAGTCGCTCGGGGGCCGTGGTGACCGGCCGGGTCGACGACGACGGCGCCGCCACCTTCGGGATCACCGCGGCCACCGAATGGCCGACCGTTCTGCGCTACACCGGGTTACCGACCCGCGACGCGCTGCACGACGACATCGTCTCGGCAAGTGGCTATTACACCGACGCGCTGGGTTCGGCCGACTGGCGCCGCGGCGTCTCGGCGGTGCTGGGCGAGGAGATCCGCACGGAGTTGTCGTCGGCGACGAACGGAATCAAGGACATGGGATTCGGAGCCGGCGCATGAGATTCGAGGTCAACGGAGAGTCGCTCGACGCCGAACCCGCTGCGGGACAGTGCCTTCGGATGCTGCTCCGCGAACACGCACACTACGAGGTCAAGAAGGGCTGCGACGCCGGCGACTGCGGGGCGTGTTCGGTGCTCGTCGACGGACAGCCCGTGCACTCCTGCATCTATCCCGCTCACCGCGCCGCCGGGAAGTCGGTGACGACGGTGGCCGGGCTCGGCACCCCCGACGACCTGCACCCCGTCCAGCAGTCCTTCGTCGACAACTTCGGATTCCAGTGCGGTTTCTGCACCGCCGGAATGATCGTGACCGCCTCCACCGTCACCGCCGAGCATCTCCCCGACCTGCCGCGGCGGATGAAGGGAAACCTCTGCCGCTGCACCGGTTACCGCTCCATCCGGGACGCGATCACCGCGGCCGCCACGGGCACCGCATCCCCCGCTGCGCCCGCGGAGCCCGCGCAACGGCCATTCGTGGGCGAGTCGGTCGCTCCGCTCGCCGCCCGGCGCGTGGTGACCGGAACCGAGCCGTACACCTTCGACGTCCCCACGCCCGGGACGTTGCACATCCACGTACTCGGTTCGCCGCACGCGCACGCACGGATCACCGCCATCGACACCACCGACGCCGCCGCGCTACCCGGCGTCGAGCTGATCCTCACCCACGAAAACGTCTCCACTCCGCGGTTTTCCACGGGACGCCACGAGAGCCGCCTCGAGGATCCCGACGACACACTCGTCTTCGACCCGGTGGTGCGATTCGTCGGTCAGCGGGTCGCCGCGGTGGTCGCGTCGTCCCCGGCCGTCGCCGACCAGGCCCTGGCGCTCATCGACGTCACCTACGAAGTTCTGCCCGCGGTCTTCGACCCGGAAGCGGCCAGAGGCCCCGGAGCCCCACTGCTGCACCCCGATCGCACTCCCGCCGACCGGGTCGCCGAGGCCCATCGCAACGTCATCGCCACCTTTCACGAGGGGTTCGGCGGCGACGTCGAGGCCGCACTCGCCGCATCGTCGGCGACTGTGCACGGCACCTGGTCCAGCGGGCGGGTCTCCCACGCCCAGTTGGAAACCCACGGGTCGATCGGGTGGTTCGACGAACACGGGCGCCTCGTCATCCGGACCAGCACCCAGGTCCCGTTCCTGGTCCGCAACGAGCTCGCGCTCCTCTTCGATCTGCCGCCGGAGCGTATCCGGGTCTTCAGCGCCCGGGTGGGCGGTGGGTTCGGCGGCAAGCAGGAGATGCTGACCGAGGACCTCGTCGCCCTGGCCGTACTCCGCACCGGCAAACCCTGCGCCTACGAGATGAGCCGCACCGACGAGCTGACCCGGACCACGTACCGGCATCCGATGCGGGTCACCGTCGACGTCGGCGCCGACGAGGACGGCAGGCTGACGGGCCTGCGGGTGAACCTGTTGTCGGACACCGGCGCCTACGGCAACCACGCGATCGGCGTGATGTTCCACGCCTGCGCCGAATCGGTGTCGGTGTACAACTGCCCGGTGAAGCGGCTCGACGCCGAGGTCGTCTACACCAACAACCCGCCCTCGGGCGCGTTCCGCGGTTACGGCCTCGGCCAGGTGGTCTTCGCCGTGGAGAGCGCGATGGACGAACTCGCGATCGAACTCGGCATCGACCCGTTCGAGTTCCGACGCCGCAACGCCGTCGCCGACGGCGATCCCCTCCTCATCGCACGCGCCGATCCCGAGGTCGACCTGGTCTACGGCAGTTACGGACTCGACCAGTGTCTCGATCTGGCCGAGCGTGCATTGCACGCCGGCAACGGGGTCGAGGCACCGTCGGGAGATCGCTGGCACGTCGGCGAGGGCATGGCCATCGCCGCGATCGCCACCATGGCCCCGCGCGGGCACTTCGCCGACGTCACCGTCGCGGTCGACGCCGCCGGCACGTACCACGTGGGCGTGGGCACCGCCGAGTTCGGCAACGGCACGACCACGGTCCACGCCCAGATCGTCGCCACCGCGCTGTCGACCGGACTGGACCGGGTCTCGCTGTGGCACGGCGACACCGATGCCGTCGTGCACGACACCGGGGCGTTCGCCTCGGCGGGCACGACCGTGGCCGGGAAGGCGCTGCACTCAGCATGTCTCGCGTTGCGTGACGTCCTCGTCGACGCCGCGGCGCGGCTCACCGGAACGGACCCGGCACAGGTCGGCCTCGGCGTGGAGGGCGCGCTCGTCGACGGCCGGATCGTCGGGTTCGGTGATCTCATCGGCGCTGTCGATCCGTCGAACCGGGTCGAGCACCCCGCGGGAGCGCGCGCCGTCGCCGCGGGCGCCGAACGCGGGGAGATGCGGTCCATCGCGTTCAACGTGCAGGCCTTCCGCGTCGCGGTCGACACCGAGACCGGCACCGTTCGCATCCTGCAATCGGTGCACGCGGCCGACGCGGGCACCGTGATGAACCCCGAGCAATGTCGCGGCCAGGTGGAAGGTGGTGTCGCGCAAGGCATCGGCACCGCGCTCTACGAGGAGATCATGATCGACGACGGCGGACGGCCGATCACGAACGTCTTCCGGGTGTACCGCGTCCCGCAGATGGCCGACATCCCCGTCACGGAGGTCTACTTCGCCGAGACCAGCGACGAACTCGGCCCGTTCGGCGCCAAATCGATGAGCGAGTCACCGTACAACCCGGTCGCGCCGGCGCTCGCGAACGCCATCCGTCGCGCACTCGGGAGCCGGCCCGTCGAGACGCCGATGTCACGCGACCGCATCTGGCGACTCGCTCGGCAAGAGACCTGACCCTTTTTCGTTAGCAATGCGCATCGGTTTGCGCGGCAACGGCATCGAGTTCCGGCACATGGTCACAATTCTGGGCCCGCTCTCGCCGAAACGGTTGCGGGGCGGCATGACTCGTAGGACACTCCCCCTGTACGGGTAGTCCACAGTCAAGGTTGTCCAGAGAAGGGCGTCGTCATGACTCACACCGCACCCACCCACGAGAACAACCGTCCATCCACCTCACAGAACATCGCCGCGGGGACCTCCATCGGCGCCGCGATCATCCTCATCGTCCTCGGTGTCATCCAACTCTTCCAGGGCATCGCCGCGGTCGCCGAAGACGAGGTCTTCGTCCGCGGCGTCGAGTATGTCTACAAGCTCGACTTCACCACGTGGGGCTGGATTCACATCGCCCTCGGGGTCGTGATGGCCGGCGTCGGCGTCGCACTCGTCACCGGCGCGACCTGGGCGCGGTTCACCGCGATCGTGATCGCCGGCCTGTCGATCATCGCCAACTTCCTGTGGTTGCCCTACTACCCCTGGTGGTCGATCCTGATCATCGCTCTCGACATCGTGGTCATCTGGGCCGTCTCGACCTGGCAGCCGAAGGCCGAATACCGCTAGATCCCGACCCACGCTCCACCGTCGAGGCGCCCCTCGGCGGTGGAGCGCGTTCTGTCAGCACCGGAACCCCAGACGATCAGCGGCCGGAAGGGCGGCGTCGAGATGACCACGGACACCAACGGACAGAGCGCGGAGCCGAGCGTCGGCATCACCGACTCCGAGCGCGCCGAACTCGAACAACTACGAGCCGAGGTCGCGCGCCTGCGCGACGCGGCCGGCACCGGGCCGGCCACCAAGACCCCCGACCCGACCCGGCGGAACCGGTGGCGCTGGTTCGCCGTCGCGGTCCTGTGCATCCTCGTCGCCGTACTCGCCATCACCTCGGTGACTTCGCGGTTCGTCCGTGGCGAGATCCTCGACACCGACCACTTCAGCACCGTCGCTCCGCTCGCCTCGGATCCCGCAGTGCAAGCCGAGATCTCGAACACGATCACCGATGAGATCTTCAGTCGCATCGACGTCGAGGGACTCACCGCGGCGGCGCTGACGACCCTGACCGACGCGGTTCCGGCCACCGAGAACGCACCACGCGTCGATCGGGCGGTCGAGGGTCTCGCTCCCGTCCTGGCCGGCCAGGCCCGCGGCTTCGTGCAACAGACCGTGTCGTCGTTCGTCGCCAGCGATCAGTTCGAATCCCTGTGGCTGCAGGCGAATCGGGCCGCACACACCGCCCTTGTCGCGGTCGTGACCGGTGACGTCGGACCGTCGTCGGTGACCGTGGACGACTCCGGCACCGTCAGCATCTCGCTCGGCACCGTGATCGACAACGTCAAGGCACGCCTCCTCGACCGCGGCTTCACCTTCGCCGAGAAGATCCCCGCCGTCGACAAGCAGTTCGTCCTGTTCCGCTCACCCGAACTGGTCCGCGCCCAGCGTGCCGTCTCGGCACTCGACACCGCCGCCGACGTCCTGCCCTGGCTGACGATCGCGCTCGCCTTCGCCGCCGTGGCCGTCGCACCCCGCGGTCGGCGTCTGCGGGCCCTCTCGCTCGCCGGACTGTCACTCGTCCTCGCCATGCTCGTCCTCGCCATCGCGTTGCTGATCGGCCGAGCGCTCTATCTCGACGCGATGCCGCCCGACATCCTCGCCCCGGATGCCGCGGCCGCCACCATCGACACAGTGCTCGATCCGCTGCGGTTGGCGCTGCGTGCCGTGGCGGTCCTCGGGCTCGTGGTCGCCGTCGGGGCCTACCTGCTGGGCGGGTCCGCCTCGGCCACGGCCGTCCGGCGCGGATTCGGCCACGGACTCGACTCGGTGCAGCGGATACGACGCTCGCGGCCGCCGAATGCCTTCGAGGAGAGCCTGTTCCGCGCGCGAATCGCGTTGCGCAGCGCGATCATCGGCATCGCGGCGCTGCTGCTCGTCTTCTGGAGCTATCCGACCGGTCTGGTGGTCCTCCTCATCGCCGTCTTCGGACTCCTCGCCCTCCTGATCCTCGAACTCGTGATCAGGCCGGCGAAGGACTGGGCCGCCCAGGACCGGAGCGAGGAGCCGGATCCGCCGGATCAGCAGACGCCCGATGAGGCGACGCCGGCCATCGAGACGGTATGAGTCAGGCGTCGGTCGCCGCCGAGGTCGCGCCGCCCACGACACGCAGATGGTGGGCGCGCGCGGCCATGGCGCTGACCGTCGCCGCGATCCTGCTCCCGGTGGCCGCCGCCGGCCTCCTCCGCCTGCTGGGCCTCCTGGCGATCTGTGGTGTCTGTGCCGTCGTCATCGTCGCCGCGGTGTACTGGTTCCTCATCAGCCGTGGTGTCCTCCGCATCGTCTCGGCCGCTCTCGCGGTCCTGCCGGTGGCGGTTCTCGTGGTGTTCCTCCTTCGCGAGCGACAGCTCTGGGTCGTGATCGCTGCCGCGCTGCTGGCGGCCGCCGCGGTCGGATGCGGTCGGCGCGCGCTGCGGCCGTCCCGCATCGACTCCCTGATGCCCGAACACCCGGCGCCGGACGTCCACCGCCCGTTCATCATCATGAACCCGCGTTCGGGTGGCGGGAAGGTCGTCCGATTCGATCTGCAGCGCAAGGCCGAATCCCTCGGCGCCGAGGTCGTATTGCTGGACGGGCCGGTGGAGATCGACGTGGAGCAATTGGCACGGGACGCGGTGGCGCGCGGGGCCGACCTGCTGGGTGTCGCGGGAGGTGACGGCACCCAGGCCCTCGTCGCCGGAGTCGCGGCCGAGGCGGGCGTACCCTTCCTGGTCATCAGTGCCGGCACCCGAAACCATTTCGCGCTCGATCTCGGGCTCGACCGTCAGGACCCCGCCCGGTGTCTCGACGCGCTGCGCGACGGCGTCGAGTTCCATGTCGACCTCTGTCACATCAACGGTCGGCCGTTCGTCAACAACGCGTCGTTCGGCATCTACGCCGAGGTGGTCCAGAGTCCGCAGTATCGAGATGACAAGACACGCACGGTGTTACGCATGCTTCCCGACCTCCTGGGCAGAGGGACGAGGTCGGGTCTGCGGGCCGTCGTCGGCAGCGAGACCATCGCCGATCCCCAGGCCGTCCTCGTCAGCAACGGCCCCTATGCCACGAACGACGTGGCCGGGCTCGGTCGCCGCACCCGCATCGACGAGGGACGGCTCGGGGTCGTCACCGTCTCGGTGTCCGACACCCGGCAGGCCGTCGGCCTCCTGCGGCGCACCCACGACCGCGGACTCGTCCAGCGCATCGCCACCGAGGTGACCGTCGACGCCGACGCCGAGGTCATCCCGGTCGGGGTCGACGGTGAATCGTTGCAGCTCACGACGCCGGTGCGGTGCACCATCACGCCCGGGGCGCTCCGCGTACGGGTCCCCCGGCACCGGCCCGAGACCCGGGTCGCGCCACCACAACTGGACTGGCTGCAGTTGTGGTACCTGGCGTGGAACCCACACCGGGCCTCGTAGCCGCCCGTTCGGTCAGCGAAGAGCTCGCCGGGGTGCCACCGCTTCCACGGCCGAGATCGCGGACACCGCCGGACTCCGGCGACGTCGCACCCACTTCTCCGCCTCCACCACGACGGGGATGATCAGCGACCATCCGATGCAGGCGAGCCACTGGCCGCCGGTCAGCGAGGTCGTCTGCAGCAGGTCTTGCAGAAATCCGAGCTCCACCGCGAGCACGGTGACGATGATCGGGATCGACAGGATCTTCACGGCGTTGACGATCGGCGGTGTGAGGCCCGACTCCGGATCGCGCCGCATCACCAACCCGGCGAACACCGAACCCAGGGACAGCACCACGAAGCCCATGGTCATCGGGACGTTCGGTTCGGTCGGGCTCATCGGACCGGGCGCCACCATCATCGCGACGAAGGTCACCGCGAACTGCAGGACCCCGTAGGCGAACCACTGCACGAACGACGCGCGATTCGTGATCGGCTGTTTCGGGTCCCGTGGTGGTTTGGCCATCAGATCCGGTGCCGGCGGGTCCTGCATGATCACGATCACCGGGAACAGGGTGATGAAAAAGTGCTGGAAGACCACCATCAGCGGCGCCAGCGCGACGCCCTCGTTGATGTCGAAGATGCTCGCGACCAAGAACAGGAGCACCAGTGAGAACAGCTTGGACATCTGGTAGCGGATGTAGGCGACGATCTTGTCGTAGACGCTGCGCCCCAACCGGATCGCGGTGATCAACGTCCCGAAGTTGTCGTCGGTGAGGATCAGCTTGCCGGCCTGCTTGGTGACCTCGCTGCCCGAGCCCATCGCCACCCCGATGTCGGCCTTCTTCAGCGCGGCCGCGTCGTTGACCGCGTCGCCGGTCATCGCGACGACCGCGCCCTGGCGCTGCATCACGTCGGCGAGCCGGAGTTTGTCCGACGGCGTGACACGCCCGAACACATGCAACCGCGGAAGCGCCTCGGCGAGTTCCTCGTCGGACATCGCGGCGAGTTCGGTACCGCTGATGGCCCCGGGACCGAGTCCCAGCTGCGCACCGATCGCCGACGCGGTTCCCGTGTGGTCCCCCGTGATCATCCGCACATCGATCCCCGCGGCGTGCGCCGTGCGGACGGCGTCGACGGCCTCGGCACGCAACGGGTCGATGATCCCGACCATCCCGACGAAGACGAGATCGTCCACGAACGCCATCGGGTCGGCGGTCACCTCGTCCTCCCGGCCGTCGAGCACGCGCGCGGCGAAGGCCAGCACACGTAGGCCCTCGGCCGACATCTGCTCGTTGGCCGCCTCGATCTCGGCCCGGACCTCCGCCAGCTCCACCCTCTCCCGTCCGGGGCGGAACGCCCAGCGGCAGCGGTTCAGCACGACATCCGGACCGCCCTTGACCATCTCGACGAGACGGACGGTGCCGTCCACCGGCAGCCGGTGGAACGTCGCCATGAACTTGTAGGCCGAGTCGAATGGAACCTCGGCGAGACGGGGATAGGTCTGGCGGGTGAGCGGCGCGTCGACCCCCATCTTGGCTGCCAGCACGATCAGCGCCGCCTCGGTCGGATCGCCGATGACGGCGCCGGCGTCCGACACGGTGGCGTCGCTGTCGAGGCACAGTCCGTACGCGAGCATGGTGAAATCGGGAACCGGCTCGCCCGCCGCCTGGGTGATGCTCCCGGTCTTGCCGTAGCCCTCACCGTCGACGGCGAACCACTGACCGTGGAAGTACAACGAGCGCACCATCATCTGGTTCATGGTGAGTGTCCCGGTCTTGTCCGAGTTGATCAGACTCGTCGCGCCGAGCGTCTCCACGTCGGTGAGGTTCTTGACGACCGCCTTGGCATCCGCGAGCTGCCGGGCCCCGAAGGCGAGCATCGCCTGGACGAAAGTGGGCAGACCGGAGGGTATCGCCGAGATGCCCATCGAGATACCGAGCAGCATCACCGTCGCCAGGTCTTGTCCGCGCACCAGCCCGATCACCACGATGATCGCCACGGCGGTCCAGGCGATCACGCCCAGGATCTTGGTGAGTGAATCCAGCTCGCGCTGCAGGGGTGACCGCTGTGGAGCGATCGCCGACAGCATCGACGCGATCTGTCCCATCTGCGTCCGCATCCCGGTCTCGGTGACGACCATCGTCGCCGTGCCGCGGGTGACCGAGGTGTTCTGGAAGAGCATGTTGCTGCGGTCACCCAGGGCCAGCTCGACATCGGTGAGCGCGGCGGGGTCCTTCGGGATCGGCGCGCTCTCGCCGGTCAGCGCGGCCTCCTGCGTCTCCAGCGTGGCGGCCCGCACCAGACGTCCGTCGGCCGGCACCAAGTCGCCGGCTTCGAGCTGCACGATGTCCCCGGGAACGAGTTGCGCCGCGGGAACTTCCACCAGGACTCCACCCCGGACCACGCGGGCCTGCGGAACCTGAATCCGCGCCAGGGCGTCCACGCTGGCCCGGGCCTTCAGCTCCTGCCGAGTGCCCAGCACCAGGTTGAGCACCACCAGGGCGGCGACCACCAGCGCGGTCGAGACCTCCGCGATCACCAGGCTGACGATCACCACGGCGATCAGCATCAGGTTCATCGGATCCTTGAGCTGCAGCAGCACCAGTGCAGCCACCGACGGGGCCGGTTCCGCGGCGATCACGTTGTCGCCGAACCGCGTCCGTCGGTCGTCGATCTCGGCCGACGACAGTCCACCGGTGCTGTCGGACTCGAGCGCCGACACGACGGATTCGACGTCCTGGACGTGCCAGGCCGGTGCGGGGGCGTCGTCCTCCCGACGTTCCGGTGACGACGGCGGGCGTGCGATGGCCATACAACTCTCCTGCCTCGGGCTCGGGCGGTGTCGTGACTACTCGACTGCGGTTCGGTTTCGGGTCGTCAATACGGGGTCGGGATCCAGTGCAGGGCCTGCTCGGGTGGCCGATAGTCCTTGGCCTTCTGCCGCTTCGGCAGTTCGATCCGGGGACGTTCGAGCGGCGTGTAGGGAACCTGACCGAGAAGGTGCTCGATCACATTCAACCGACCCCGTTTCTTGTCGTCGGTGGAGACGACATACCAGGGCGCCCAGCCCGTGTCGGTGAACCGGAACATCTCGTCGCGGGCCCGCGAATAGTCGTACCAGCGGCTGTAGGACGCGAGGTCCATGTCGGAGAGCTTCCAGATCTTCCGCGGATCGTCGATCCGGCTCTGCAGGCGAAGGGTCTGCTGTTCCTCGCTGATCTCGAGCCAGTACTTGAGCAGGATGATCCCCGACTCGACCATCGACCGTTCCACCGTGGGCACCTGTTCCAGGAACTGGTGTGCCTGCTTCTCCGTGCAGAATCCGAGCACTCGTTCGATGCCGGCCCGGTTGTACCAACTGCGGTCGAAGATGACGACCTCGCCGGCCGCGGGCAGATGCGGAATGTACCGCTGGAGGTACATCTGCGACTTCTCCCGTTCGGTGGGAGCGGGCAGCGCGACCACGCGGAAGACCCGCGGGCTCACCCTGGCCGTGATCGCCTTGATGACTCCGCCTTTGCCCGCCGTGTCCCGGCCCTCGAAGACGATGCAGACCTTCGCCCCGGTCGCACGGACCCATTCCTGCATGGCGACCAACTCGGCGTGCAGCGGTTCGAGATGCTTGCGGTACTTCTTGCCCGACATCGGGCCCGCCGGGTCGCCGTGATCCGGGCCTCGGAGTTCACCCGAGGACGATGAGTAATCTGGCATGGCCGTACGCTCCCGTGGCTGGACCGAATGACTAACTGGTCATTCTGTGCCACGTCCGAGGCATCCGCGCGGTAACCGACGAAGAGGACGCGCAATTGTCGTGGCAGGTACGGAGCACACCGTCGCATGCTCGATCGTGACCAGTCGTTTCCCCGATGAGCCTGCAGCCGCAAAGGTTTTCCCGCAGAATGTCCCAATGGCTCGGGTTGAGGAGATGCTCGAAGTCGAACAGGTGATTCGTCGCCTGATCGCACGGTTTCCGGTTATGGCTGTCGACGACATCGACGCACGTGTGCACGCCGTCTACGGACGATTCGCCGACTGCAAGGTCAGGATCTTCGTGCCGTTGCTGATCGAGAAGGCGGCTCGACGCGACATCGAGGACTTCCTGGCACAGCCGGACCACCTGACGCTCGTGTCGCCGACGCCCGGCACCACGCCGCAGACGGTCGAGGTCCGGGCCGGCGAGGTCGCCTGAACCCGGCCCGATCGTGTCGGCATGGTCCGACACGACCGGGCCTGTTCGTCAGCCCCGCAGCAGCCCCTTGGCGACGTGGGTCACCTGGATCTCGTTGCTGCCGGCGTAGATCATCAGCGACTTGGCGTCGCGCGCAAGCTGCTCCACGCGATACTCGGCCATGTAACCGTTGCCGCCGAACAACTGCACCGCCTCCATCGCGACGTCGGTGGCCGCCTTCGACGAGTAGAGCTTCATCGCCGACGCCTCGGACAAGCTCAGCGGCTTGCCCGCCTTGCCCCGCTCGAGGGCACTGAAGAGCATGTTCTGGACGTTGATGCGCGCGACCTCCATCTCGGCCAGCTTGAGCTGGATGAGCTGGAACTGTGCGATCTCCTGGCCCCACAGCTTGCGGTTCTTCGCGTAGTCGATCGAAAGCCGTTGCGCCTCGTTGATGATGCCCAGCGACAGGGCCGCGATCCCGACCCGCTCCGCGGTGAAACCGGCCTTGGCGCCTTCGGATCCGCGCGCGTCCGAACCGGTGTCCTCGGTCTCGCCGAGCAGGCGGTCCTTGCCGACGCGCACGTTGTCGAAGAACAGCTCGCCCGTCGGCGAACTCATCATGCCCATCTTCTTGAACGGCTTGCCCTGGGTCAGTCCCGGCATCCCCTTGTCGAGGACGAACGACAGGACCTTACGGTCCCGCATCGGGGTGCCGCTGCCGTCGTCGAGCTTGGCGAACACGACGATGGTGTCGGCGTAGGGGCCATTGGTGATGAAGGTCTTCTGCCCGTTGAGGATGTAGTCGTCACCATCGCGACGGACCGTTGTCTTCATACCGCCCAGCGCGTCCGATCCGGAGTCGGGTTCGGTGATCGCCCAGGCGCCGACCTTCTCCATCGTGACCAGTTCGGGCAGCCACCGCTTCTTCTGGGCGAGCGTGCCCTTGCCGCGGATGGTCGAGGCGGTCAGGCCCATGCTCACGCCCAGGGATGCGACGAGACCGAGACAGACCCCCGCCAGTTCGATGTTGACCATCATGAACATCGAGCCGCCCATACCGCCGCCGTCGCCCGAGGGCTTCTTCTTCTCCCCGTTGGCCTCGGCCTCGAGTTCCTTCTCGAGAGCGTCCTTGGCCATCGCGTCGACACCGAAGCTCGACAGCAGTTTGCGAGTGATGTCGTAGGGCGGCAGCGTGCCGGATTCGAGTTCGTCGAGATGTGGCCGGATCTCCTTGTCGATGAACGCCCGCAGGGCGTCCCGAACCATCAGATCTTCTTCGGACCACTCGAACATCGTCACACTCCCAGACCGGTGTCCGCGCAGGGGCGAACACGTTTCAGTTTTGTCGTCCCCAACTGTGTCAGGAGTCACTGCCGATGTCTAGGTACGTCGTCGCAGATCTGTTCCTACCGAGCATCGGTGCAGGTGTAGAGGGTGGCCGGACGCACCTCCCGCGCGAAGAACCCGTCCGCATCGACGCACAGCAGGGCCTGCGCCACCGGCATCGCGACCACCACGTAGCCATCGCCGTGCTCGGCCTGCCCGGCACGCCAGGCATGGACTCGGTCGACGAACTGCGCGACACTCTCACCCCCGTGCGGGCGGGCCTCCGGGTCGGTGAACCACCCGCCGAGGTCGACGGGGTCGATCTCCTCCGGGGACAGGCCCGACCACGCACCGACATCGAGCGTCCGCAGCGCGTCGTCGACGATGAGGCCGCCTGTCGCGCCGAGTATCTCGGCGGTGGCGCGGGTCGCCGCCTCCGGGCCGCAGATGTCGATCGGGCGGGTGAGCGACGCGCTCAGAGCGAGCACGTCGCGTCGACCACGCTGATCGAGAACCGGGTCACCGCCGAACCGCACCGACCGGTTGGGGCCGGTGCGACCGGCGGTGATGATCTGCATGCCGGGCAGTGATCGCCTCAGTTCGGCACGGAGACCGCGCGAGCGCGGTCAGTCGCCTGCGACCGGGCCATCGCCCCCACGATCAGAGCGAACGAGACGGTGAGAACCGTCCACAGAATGACCTGGTTGGCGATCGCATACCCCCGGAAATCCCCGATCACGTCACCGGGAAAGCCCGGGAACACGATCTGTCCGGCGTCGTCGCGGACCGGGCCGGGGACCTCGCTGAACGACGGCAGGAAGGCGAGCACGATCGCGATGCCGGCCAGATAGGCGACCGTGGCCGCGACCGCCGAGACCAACCCACCGATGCGCGGGCGCAACCACGACGCCAGGACCACCGCCGCGATGGCGAGGATCACCGACGACACGGTGATGGTGAGGAAGGCACCGGTTCGTTCGCCGATGGTGTCGTCGTCGCCGACGGCGGGTGGGTTCGCCGGGTAGGCGAAGAACGGGACGGCGAAGACGGCGACGAAACCGATGCCGCCGAGCACGCCCGCGACCGCACGGGGATCCGTGGCCGGATGACGGCTGCCGACGTGGCTCCACAAGACCGTGAACGCCACCGCGAAGAACGCGCCCATGCACACCGCGAACACGACGTTGCCGATCCCCGCGCCGAGGTTCTCCTGCATCGCGCGGGTGAACAACTCTCCGCCCTCACCATGGGTGTGACCACCCGGTTCGGCGGCATGGGCCAGGGCCTCCTCGGCCGCCGAGCGGGCGCTCTCGTAGTCGATGGCCTTGCCCACGACGGGTTCGAGGTAGAACCGCGCGAACACGAACGAGACGATGCCGGCGATCAGACCTGCGAGCAGGCCGGCGCCGATGAACTTCTTCTCCATGTCGACTCAGTGGCAGGGGAAGCCGAGGAAATGGCGGGCGTCGTGCACGAACTCGTGCACGTGGGTGTCGGAGCCGAAGACCGACACGACCCCCTGGTCGTAACCGAGGAAGTAGTACGCCAGCCCGGCGAGCAGCACGGTCAGGCTGAGCCAGAGCGCCGCGCTCGCGACGGAGATGTTCGGTACGGGCAGGGCACGGGCCGGGGCGACCGGTGATGCCGCCTCGGTACGGGGAGCTGTCATGGTGGGTCCTTTCGCCGATCTCGCGTCGGAGAGTTCACGGGTGGTGCACGCCGGCACGGCATCCTGACTCACGCATGCCCCGTCACGTCGACCGTGTCGATCTGGGCTGCGTTCACAGTGGCGCGACCGTTCCGGACTCTCACCGGATTCCCCGTACAGGCGTGAGGAGACTGTATACCGCGTTCTGTCGTACGAGTGCGACATAGTGGAGAGATGCCCCGCCCCTCGGTGCTCGACCGCTTCACCGCCCCCACCCGGCGGTGGTTCTCGGGTGCGTTCACCGCGCCCACCGCTGCGCAGAAGGGCGCCTGGACCTCCATCGCCGACGGCGCGAACACCTTGGTCATCGCACCGACCGGGTCCGGGAAGACCCTGGCCGCGTTCCTCTGGGCTCTCGATCGGCTCGCCGCCGACGCCGGCAATCGTCCCGCGGGCACCAAGGTCGTCTACATCTCGCCGTTGAAGGCGCTGGCCGTCGACGTCGAGCGCAACCTGCGCGCACCGCTGACCGGCATCACCCGGGCGGCCCAGGAGCTGAACCTTCCGGAGCCCAACATCACCGTGGGCGTGCGGTCGGGCGACACCTCCGCCGCCGATCGGCGTGCGCTGGTCAAAACCCCACCCGACATCCTCATCACCACCCCCGAGTCGCTGTACCTGATGCTCACCTCGGCCGCGCGGGAGAGTCTCACCGGCGTGGAGGCGATCATCGTCGACGAGGTCCACGCGGTCGCCGCGACCAAACGAGGTACCCATCTCGCGCTGACCCTCGAGCGCCTCGACGAACTGCTGGACAAACCCGCCCAGCGGATCGGCCTCTCGGCGACGGTCCGCCCGCCCGAGGTGGTCGCGGGGTTCCTGTCCGGCGCCGCGCCGTGCCAGGTGGTCAAACCCAAGGCCGACAAGACATTCGACCTGCGCGTCGACGTCCCCGTCGAGGACATGGCCAACATCCCGCCGCCGGTGTCCGATGCCGACCCCGCGGCGCTGGACGACGCGTTCTCGCCGACTGCCGGCTCGTTGTGGCCGTACGTCGAGGCCTCGATCGTCGACCAGATCGAGGCGAACCGCGCCACGATCGTCTTCGCCAACTCCCGACGCCTCGCCGAGAAGCTCACCGCTCGGCTCAACGAGATCCACGCCGAGCGCCACGGCGAGCCTGCCGAACCGACCGGCAATCC
>NZ_JAMBDT010000011.1:0-76993 GCF_025143765.1 Gordonia sp. p3-SID1431 | reverse complement strand
CCACGCCGGGGTGTCCGTTTACGACGGCGATCCCGAGACCGCGATGCTGCGGGCCGCCGCGGCCGACGACGTGCGCAGCCGGTTGTGGGTTCTGACGGCGCGCGAGCGGGAAGCCGTGACCCTGCGATTCGCCACCGAACTCACCTCCGACGAGATCGGCGCGGCGATGGGGATCTCGGCGACGGCCGCGCGGATGCTCGTCTATCGCGGGGTGGCGAAGTTGAGGGAGGTGATGCCGAGGTGACGCCTCACGATCCGAGTGAACAGTTCGACCCCGTGGACATCGCTGCGGCCGAACGACTCGATGACGCGATATCGGCAGTTCTCGACGGGCGCGACGTCCCGAATGCTCCGGACCCGGAACTCGAGTTGCTCGCCGGTGGCTTGCGGCCCGACCCGCCCGCGTCGACCTACGTTTCGGTCGACCGGATACTGCATCCTGCGCCTGCCGGTCGTCGGAGAAGACGGTGGTCGGCGGCGCAGGTGGCCGCGGCCGCGCTCGGCGCGATCCTGATCATCCATGGCGTCGGGAACATGATTGCCGGCGAGTGGATCTCGGCGTCGCTCGGCGAGCCGTTCAACCAGCACGCGATGGTCGACGGCGGATTGGCGTTCATCGCCGTCGGCGCGGCGATCGCGGTCGCCTCGACGCGTCGCCAGTGGCTACCCGTCGCCGTCATCGCGGGCGTGCCGCTCGGACTGGTGATGGGCGGACGCGGTCTCCACGAGATCGGCGTCTTCGCCTGGGGTGCGGTCGCCCACGGTGCGGTCGGTGTGGCTGCCCTGGTGCTGCTGGTCACATATGCGCTGGGGCGGCGTTACAGTTTTCGGCCGGATCGGGAAGGACGGGTATGAGAGCACTGCATCGAATCCGGAATTATGTACGCGCGATGCGGCGGGCCCGGCGTCATCGCACCGAACTCGTCGGCCACCTCGCTCGTCGGCCGCTGGTGGCGGGCGGGATCGCCGGGATGGAGAGCGCGATGCTGCTGTCCAACCGGATGGACCCGAAACTCAAAGAACTGGCCGAACTCAAGGCCGCCGGGATGGTCAGTTGCGAGTTCTGCCTCGACATCGGCTCCGCGCTGGCGTCGGGCGCCGGGATCACCGAGCAGCAACTTCGCGATCTTCCGCACTACCAGGAGTCGACGGCCTACACCGATCTGGAGAAACTCGTCATCGGCTACGCCGAGGCGATGACCCGTACGCCGGCCGTCGGCGACGATCTCGCGGACCTGCGCCGCCGGTTGGCCGAACACCTGTCGGAGACCCAGATCGTCGAACTCGCGATGACCGTGGCCTGGGAGAATCAGCGGGCGCGTCTCAACCAGTCGCTGGGTGTGCGACCCACGGGAATGGCCGACGGCCTCGCCTGCGCTGTCCCCGAACGCACTTCGTAGCATTCATGCGCACATATGGCGCGCATGAACGCCACGAAGTCCCGCTCAGTGCAGGGGCTTGTCGGCGCCGACGAGCCACATCGAGAAGTACTGCGAGCCACCGCCATAGGCGTGGCCCAGTGCCTTCCGGGCGTCCGGGACCTGGTGGTCTCCGGCTTTGCCCATGACCTGGATGGCGGCCTCGGCGAACCGGATCATGCCCGACGCCCCGATCGGGTTCGACGACAACACACCGCCGGACGCGTTGAGCGGGATGCGCCCGCCGATCTCGGTGTCGCCGGATTCGGTGAGCTTCCACCCCTCGCCCTCGGCCACGAATCCCAGGTTCTCCAGCCACATCGGCTCGAACCAGGAGAAGGGCACGTAGATCTCGGCGGCGTCGATCTCCTCCAGCGGGTTGCTGATGCCGCCGGCCTTCCACAATGCGGCCGCGGCATCGCGACCGGCCTGCGGGCTGACGACGTTGCGGTGCGCGTAGGACAGCGGCTCGGTGCGCATCGCGGTGGCATGGATCCACGCCACCGGATCGCCTGCGGCGATCGCGGCATCGGCGACATCCTCGCTGCCGATGACGACCGCGCAGGCCCCGTCCGACGACGGGCAGGTCTCGTCGTAACGGATCGGGTCCCAGAGCATCTGCGAGCTCATGACCTTCTCGACCGTCTGATCCGGTTGGTGCAGGTGCGCAAGCGGATTCAGCGCGCCGTTACGGCGATCCTTGGCGGCGACCATCGCCCCGATGTGCTCGGGCGCGCCGGACTGCCGGATGTAGGCGCGCACGTGCGGGGCGAAGAAGCCACCCGCGCCGGCGCCCACCGGCTTGGTGAACGGCACCGGGATCGACAGGGCCCACATCGCGTTGGACTCGGACTGCTTCTCCCAGGCGACGGCCAGGACCCGCTTGTGCACGCCCGCGAAGACCAGCGACGCGGCCACATTGGCCGTCGAACCGCCGACCGAACCCGCGGTGTGTACGCGGATGAGGCGTTTGCCGACCGCGCCGATGGCCTCGGCCATCGCGAGCTCCGGCATCATCGACCCCTCGAAGAGGTCCGGGGCCTTGCCGATGACGATCGCGTCGATGTCGTCGAGCGAGACCTTGGAGTCGATCAGCGCGGCGTCGATGGCCTCGCGGACCATGCCCGCCATCGTGACGTCGGACCGCTTCGCGACGTACCGTGTCTGCCCGGTGCCCAGCACCGCGGCACGATTGTTGTGTCCCATCAGTTCTCAGGCCCCCTCGTTGTTCTGGGCACTCAGGGTGACCACCATGTTCTGTTGCAGCAGCGGGCCGCTCGAGGCGTGGGCGACCGCGGTGCCGGCGTTGCCGCCGAGGATCTCGTTGGCCGCGTACCCGATCCGCTGGAGACCCGCGGAGAACAGCGAGTTGCCGGCCAGCGAACCGCCGGACGGATTGATGCGCACCGAGTCGGGGAGTCCGAGCGCGTTGCGGACGATGATCTCCTGGTGCGTGTACGACGCGTTGATCTCGGCGACGTCGACTGCGCGGCTGCGGTCGCCGAAGGCGGTGTCACCGGCCAGCTTCGTCGACGGTGAGACGGTGAGATCGCGTGCCCCGAAGTTGGGTGTGTCGATGCGGTGATCCCAGCCGGTGACGAAGGCAGGGTTGGCCACCAGCTCGCGGGCCTTGCGCTCGCTGGCGATGACGACCGCTGCGGCGGCATCGGTGTACGGCGCGATGTCGTGCTGTCGCAGCGGGTTCGCGACGTACTCACGACCGAGCAGCTCGTCGACGGAACCGCCGAAGGTCCGCGCACCGACCGCGGCCATGTCGGCCTCGGTCCACACGCCCGCGTCGAGGCCGGCGCGAGCCTGCAGGGCGCCGAGCGACCGGGCATCCGGATGCAGCGGGGCGACGGTGTACGGATCGGTCTGCAGGGTGAGCGTCTGGTCGGCGTTGCCCGCGGTGGCCTTGCCGAATCCGTAGGCGAGGGCGAGATCGACCTCGCCCGTCGCGATCTTCACCCACGCCTCGTACAGCGCCCAGGCGCCGTCCATCTCGACGTGGGACTCGTTGATCGGCGGCATCGCACCGATCGAGTCGATCGCGGAGATGAACGAGAATGCCCGTCCGGCAAGGTAATCGGAGGAACCGCTGCACCAGAACTCGATGTCGGTGCGGGCGATGCCGAGTTCGGCGTAGAGCTTGTCGAAGCAGGGGATCAGCATCTCGACGCCGTTGGTGGTGCCGTGGGAGCCGGCGATGTTCGGGCTGTGCGCGAAGCCGATGATCGCGATCGGTGGCAGTGTCATCAGAGGTGGTCCTTATAGGTCTCGTACTCGGCGTCGGGCTCTCCGGTGGGCGCGAAGTGGCTGATGTTGCCGATCGAGTACTCCCATTCGTCCTCGGGGAGCCAGACGGCCTTGACGCGCATGCCCATCCGGACCTCAGAGGCCTCGCAGTCCAGGATCAGGTGCAGGAACGGGATGTTCGCCCCGTCGAGGAGCACGTAGGCCGCCACGTAGGGCGGCTTGATCCGCTGTCCCTGGAAGGGCACGTTGACGATGCAGAACGTGGTGACGATGCCGGTGTGGGCCAACTCGACGCGCTCGGATGCGGGTGAACCGTCGGCGGGGCTGACTCCGCGGGGCGGGAAGTACACGCGCCCGGCATCGACTCCCGAACCGATGCGGGTGCCGATCAGCTTGCCCGCCTTCAGTCCTTCGAGGTACACGGACTCTTCCTCGTTGGCCGAGTGCGTGATCGCGGTGCTGACCGGGGTGGGGATGACGAGCAGCCCCGCCTCCGCGCCCTGGGGGGCGTCGGCGGTGTTGGCCGGAGCGGTGGCGGGTTTCTCGCCGGGGGCGAAGTACGCGATGTCGTCGATCCGGCCGATGCGCGCGGCGCCGAAGACGGCGTGGACCCGCAGGCCGGTCGACAGGTCGTCGGGCGAGTCGGTCGAAACCGCGTGCAGCAGTGTGGTGTCCGCGCCGTCGAGACGGATCAGCGCCCACGCGAACGGCGTGTCCAACGGTTGGCCCGGCACCGGCTCGGGGTTCCACGTCCACGTGGTCACCGTGCCGACGGTCGACACCTCGACGAACTCGGCGGACTGGGTGCCGGTGACGGGGTCGAACTCGACCGGGGGAACCGACACCTTGCCGTCGCTGCCCTTGGACCCGATGATCCGGCCATCGCGCAACGCGAGCGCGAACTGGCTCAGGACCGGGCCCAGCGACCGTGTGTAGTCGAAGGAGTTGGTCAGGGGAGCGGTCAGGATGGGGGACTTCGGCTCGGGCACCTCGGCGACGGGATTCGGGGCGGCCGGAGACGTTACGCTCATGCTCACATCTCGAGTAGAACACGTTCTAGTATTGGGCACAAGATGCATGTCAGGCCGTGGGAAGCGCGGCCCGGCGAGAAGGGGAGTGGTTGTGAAGCTCGGTCTGCAACTGGGGTACTGGGGTGCCGATCCGATTCGCGAAGCGCCGGAGTTGATCGCCACCGCGGAGGAATGCGGGTTCGACGCGGTCTTCACCGCCGAGTCGTGGGGCTCCGACGCGTACACGCCGCTCGCCTGGTGGGGCGCGGCGACCTCGCGCATCCGTCTGGGCACGGCGGTGGCCCAACTGTCGGCGCGGCCGCCGACCTCCCTCGCCATGCACGCGCTGACCCTCGACCATCTCTCCGGCGGCCGGCACATCGTCGGGCTCGGGGTGTCGGGCCCGCAGGTGGTGGAGGGCTGGTACGGCGAACCGTTCGCAAAACCGTTGGCGCGCACGCGCGAGTACGTCCGTGTCGTCCGGGACGTGCTCGCCCGGGAGGGCAAGGTGACCAGCTCGGGTCCGCACTATCCGCTGCCGTATCCGGCCGACGCGCCCGGGGCGACCGGGCTCGGCAAACCGCTCAAGCCGATCACGCATCCGCTGCGCGCCGACGTGCCGATCTGGCTCGGCGCGGAAGGGCCGAAGAACGTCGCGCAGACCGCCGAGATCGCCGACGGTTGGCTCGCCATCTTCTTCAGCCTGGGCCTCGCCGACCAGTACAACTCGTGGCTCGACGAGGGGTTCGCCCGGCCGGGGGCACGGCGTTCCCGGGACGACTTCGAGGTGGCCGCGACGGTACAGGTGGTGATCACCGACGACGTGCCCGCGGCCATCGACCGGTACCGGCCGTCGACCGCTCTGTATGTCGGCGGAATGGGCGCCAAGGAGATGAACTTCCATGCCGAGCTGTACAAGCGGATAGGCTACGCCGACGCGGTCGACGAGATCGTGAGCCTGTTCCTCGGCGGCAAGAAGGCCGAGGCCATGGCCGCGGTGCCCGACGAGATGGTCCGCGAGACCATGCTCGTCGGCACGGCCGACGAGGTGCGTGCGCAGATCAAGGAGTGGGAGGCGGCCGGCGTCACCATGCTCATGGTCACCGCCCGCGACACCGAGACGATCCGGGAACTCGCGACGTTGGTGTGACGACGCACCCGGTGTCGGCGTGTGCCCGACGGGACACGGTATCGGTGATCCGCCGCGTGCGACAGTCGTCGACGACTTCCTAACTGCAGAACCTGCGGCCGTGCATGCCGATCGAACATAGAATTTCTCGCGTGCAGCCAAGTGATCACGGCCCCGTTGCGGAGACGCCGACCACGGACGGGATGGCCTCCCGGCGGGTCGGCAGACCGACCGGTCCGGCCGGATGCCGTCGGGCATGCAACGTATCGGCGACTTCCGCTTCTTCTACGAGGGCGAGAAGTGGGAATGGTCCGATGAGGTCGCCGCCCTGCACGGTTATGCGCCGGGGGAGGTCGAACCGACCACCGAACTCATGCGCCGCCACAAGCACCCCGACGATCGAGCCCACTTCGACGCCGTGCTGGCCGAGATGCTCACCAATCACGCGCCGTTCTCGAGTCGGCACCGCATCGTCGACACGTCCGGGCGGGTCCGACCGGTCGCGGTCATCGCGCATTCCATCACCGACGCCACGCGGCGCGCCATCGGCACCGAGGGCTTCTACCTCGACCTGACCGACGCCGAGATGGCCGTGTGGCAACGGCGGGTCGACGACCAGGTACGAGCCTTCCGCGACAGCAGCGGCGTGATCGAGCAGGCCAAGGGCATGCTCATGCTGGTCTACGGAGTCAACGCCGACCGGGCGTTCGACGTGCTCCGGTGGCGCTCACAGCAGGAGAACGTGAAGATCCGCGACGTCGCCGCAGCCCTCGTCGACGAGATCCAGGCGGGCATGACCATCGAAGAGCATCATCGTCGGCGTCTCGACGAGATCGTGCTGCGCCCACGTAGGTCGTCGGAGGATACGTCGGACGCCGTCCGCTGACCGGGGGCGTCGCGGAAGTCGCTGCGCGGCGCGACCGCCCGGTGCCGCTACTTCCCGGTGAACTCCGGCGTGCGCTTCTCCGCGAACGCGCGGGGTCCGACCTTCGCATCCTTCGACTTGAAGACCGAGATGCCGATCTTCGCATCGATCTCGAAGGCGTCGAGTTCGTGTAGGCCCTCGGTGTCGCGGATGGTCTTGAGGATGCCCTGCACCGCGAGCGGACCGTTGGCCGCGATTTTCCCGGCGAGTTCGAGTGCCTTGTCGAGAGCGGTCCCGTCGTCGACGACATGGCCGATCAGTCCGTATTCGAGCGCCTCGCGCGCGGTGATGTGGCGGCCGGTCAGCAGGATGTCGCACGCCACGGTGTACGGGATCTGCCGGACGAGGCGAACCGCGCTGCCACCCATCGGGTACAGGCCCCAACGGGCCTCGGAGACACCGAACTTCGCGCTCTCGCCGGCGACCCGGATGTCGGTGCCCTGCAGGATCTCGGTACCGCCGGCGATGGCGGGTCCCTCCACTGCGGCGATGAGCGGCTTGGTGAGACGGCGTCCCTTCAGCAGGGCCGGCAACGAGGCCGGATTCCACGCACCGGAGTCGACGGTGTCGCCGGGAGCGTTCTTGTTCATGCTCTTCAGGTCGGCGCCCGCGCAGAAGTACCCGCCGGCGCCGGTGAGGATGGCCACCCGGATGTCGGGATCGGCATCGACCTGGTCCCACGCCTCGGTCATGATCCGCATCATCTCCGTCGACAGCGCATTGCGCGCCTCCGGTCGGTTCATCGTCACGATCAGGATGTGCCCGCGCTTCTCGACGAGGCACTCGGGTGCCTTTTCGGTGACGGACTCGGCGGGGGTTGCTGTGGTCATCGCTGCACTCCGGTGTCGCTGTGCTCGGGTGGTGATCAGGTGATGGTGGCGGGCGCGTATTGCCGCTTGCCCAGAACGATAACACGTTCTAATTTTGAACCATGGCCTACACAATCGCCGACCTCATCGAGCATGCCGTCGACCTTGTTCCCGAGCGCGTCGCGCTCGAGTCGGGCGACCGCTTGCGCTCCTACGCCGACCTGGAGGCGCGTGCCAACGCCCTCGCCCACAAACTCCGGGAACTGGGCGTACAACCGGGCGACCGAGTGGGTCTGTACAGCAGGAACACCATCGAGTCGGTCGAGGCGATGGTCGCCATCTTCAAGGCTCGCGCGGTGATGGTCAACGTCAACTACCGCTACGTCGAAGCCGAGTTGGAACACATCTTCACCGACTCCGGGATGAAGGTGCTGATCCACGAGCGGAGCTTCGCCGGTCGCGTGTGCAACACGTTGCCGAAAGCGCCCGATCTCGAGTACCGCGTCGTCATCGAGGACGGGTCGGACGAGGACCTGTGCTGCGCGGGCCACAGCGATGCGATCCGTTTCGAGGAGGCGATCGCGGCGTCGTCGACCGAACGCGACTTCGAGGAACGCAGCGACGACGACCTGTACATGCTCTACACCGGCGGTACCACCGGGAAGCCGAAGGGCGTGGTGTGGCGGCAGGAAGACGTGTGGCGCGTCCTCGGTGGTGGAATCGACTGGTACACCAGCGAACCCGTACCCGACGAGTGGCATCTTGCCAAGACCGGTGCCGAGGGCGGACAGCTCGTCCGGTACCCGATTCCGCCGTTCATTCACGGCGGCTCGCAGTGGGCGATCTTCCAGTCCCTCTTCGCCGGCGGAAAAGCGGTGGTGTACCCCGAGTTCAGCGGATCGTCGGCGTGGGACATCGTCGAACGACACAAGGTCAACGTCGTGTTCATCACCGGAGATGCGATGGGGCGCCCCATGATCGAGGCGCTGGAGAGCGGTGGGGACCGTGACCTGTCGAGCGTGCTGTCGATCGCGTCGTCGGCCTGCCTGTTCTCACCGAGCGTCAAGGAACAGTTCCTCGACCGGTTCCCGAATTCGGTCATCATCGACGCGATCGGATCGTCGGAGACCGGCTTCGGCGGGATGGGCGTCGTCGCGAAGGACACGCCGCACACCGGCGGTCCGCGGGTGAAGGCGGACAAGGAGACCCACGTCTTGCGGGAGGACGGTACGCCGGTCGAGCCGGGCAGCGGCGAGGTCGGTGTGCTGGCGCGATCCGGCCACGTACCGCTGCGCTACCACAACGACCCGGAGAAGTCGGCGAAGACGTTCAAGGTCTTCGACGGCGTGCGCTACTCGCTGCCCGGCGACAACGCCGTCCTCGAGGCCGATGGCACGATCACCATGCTCGGCCGTGGGTCGGTGTCGATCAACACCGGCGGCGAGAAGGTCTTCCCCGAGGAGGTGGAGGGGGCGCTCAAGGCCCACCCGGACGTGTTCGACACCGTCGTGGTGGGTGTGGCCGATGACCGGTGGGGTCAGCGCGTCGCGGCAGTCATCGCGACTCGGGACGGTGCGCGCCCGTCGCTCACGAGTCTCAACGACGTTGTCCGAAAAGAGTTGGCGGGCTACAAGTGTCCGCGCAGCGTGTGGTTCGTGGACGAGATCAAGCGTTCTCCCGCAGGCAAACCCGACTATCGATGGGGAGCGTCGGTCACCACCGAACGTCCCGCCGACGAGGCGCAGTAGAGCGCCGAAAGGGAGCTGAAACATGCGTACTGAACTGGTCGAGAAGTTCGGCATCGAGTATCCGATCTTCGGATTCACCCCCAGCCAGGACGTGGCGGCGGCGATCAGTCGGGCCGGTGGCCTCGGTGTCCTGGGTTGTGTCCGCTTCAACGAGGCCGAGGAGCTCGACGAAGTCCTGGAGTGGATGCACGAGAACACCGACGGCAAACCGTTCGGCGTCGATGTGGTGATGCCCGCCAAGATCCCGACCGAGGGCTCGAAGATGGACCTCGACTCGATGATCCCGCCGGAGCACCGCGCGTTCGTCGAACGCACGCTCGACGATCTGGGTGTGCCCCCGCTCCCGGGTGGAGACCGGGTCGACGCCGGGGTGCTCGGCTGGTTGCACTCGGTCGCGCGCTCGCATGTCGACGTCGCGATGGAGCATCGTCGTAAGTACGGACAGATCAAGCTGATCGCCAACGCACTCGGCTCGCCGCCGGCCGACGTCATCCAGACCGCGCACGACAACGGCGTCCTGGTCGCCGCGCTCGCGGGCGCGAAAGAGCATGCGCTGCATCACGTCGAGGCGGGCGTCGACATCGTCATCGCCCAGGGCTACGAGGGCGGCGGGCACACCGGTGAGGTCACCTCGATGATCCTGTGGCCGGATCTCGTCGACGCGGTCGGTGACACCGCGCCGGTCCTCGCGGCCGGTGGCGTGGGCAGTGGCCGCCAGATCGCCGCGGCGATCGCGCTCGGTGCGCAGGGCGTGTGGATGGGCACGTACTGGCTGACGGCGGCGGAGTACAAGCTCGGCGTGCCGGAGGGTTCCGACAAGCCGTCGACTGTCCAGCAGGCACTGCTGAAGGCGACGTCGCGGGACACCGTGCGCCGCCGCATCTACTCGGGAAAGCCTGCGCGACTGCTGAAGACGGCCTGGACCGATGCCTGGGACGCCGAGTCCGCGCCCGAACCGTTGCCGATGCCGCTGCAGAACCTGCTCGTCGCCGAGGCGCACGCACGGATCTCACAGGCCGACAATCCCGATGTCGTCGCGATGCCGGCCGGTCAGATCGTCGGACGCTGCAACGCGATCACGCCCGTCGCCGACCTCATCGCCGACCTCGTCAGCGAGTACGAGGAGGCCGTCGGCCGGATGAACAAGACGCTGGGCGGCTGACCGGCCTGCCCAGCAGTCGACGCGACCGGCCGACGACGCGGCCACTCATGTCAGCGGACGTCGGCACGCAAGAACTTGGGATGATCCAGACGCCAGGTGATCGCCGCGGCGACCACCGCGACCACGGCCAGGGTCAGTAGCGAGTTCCGTTCGTCGAAGGCGTTGAACAGCAGGCCGCCGAATCCTGCACCGGCGAGGAATCCCGCGTAGGTGCTCAGGTGAGCGACCCATCCCCATCGCTTGGCGCCGGACACGTGCAACCCGGCGCCCTGGCCAATTTTCACCAGGGTGCCGGTCACGTAGGACAGAGGCATGACGACCTCGCCCTTGCGGCTGATCGAGGTGTTGAGTGCGCCGAGACCGAAGGCCAGGCAGAGCACCGGGCCGGCGCCGAATTCTCGGTTGCCGTTTTCGAGGTTGATGTCGATGAGCCACGCGGCGATCGTCGAGCCCGCGGTCAGCATCGTCGCCCCGTGCCGGGCTTTGCGCCAAACGTACATCCTGGCCAGGGTGGCCACGAACACGCCGAGAACGAACACCACCACGGTCAGCAGAGCGGTGAAGCCGAGCTGGTGGGCCCCCTTGACGTGTTCGAGCACCAGTCGCTCGCTGTTGCCCGTCATGAAGGTCACGTACCACCCGGAGGAGTACAGCCACGCCGCCGCGCCGGTGGCCCCGGCCAACGCGGCGAGGACGGCGGCGAGAATCATTTCCCGCCCGTCGTGGAAGGGGCCCAGCAGCTCCGTTCGGGTTGACTGTCTGCGGGAGTCGGATTCGGGTGCGGTGCGTTCGGCTACGGTCATCGGTCGGCTCCAGTCCTGTCGATAGGGCTGTGGTCGTGATCGGCTTTCGAACGGGGGAGTGCGTCCCGGCGGCATCGGCGGTCTGTCCCGTCGGGGAAGCCCGAATTGAGCGGTTCCCTATCTCCCAGAGCACCGGAAGTCGGCCGTCGGCGCCACGTGAGTCCGACCACATGCGGGACCAGCCGGGCAATCGGTCACCAATCGACCCGTCTTCGGAACCAACGCGGTGGCACGACCGTTGCGTCGAGGCCGCCAGTCGTCTTGATCCCGCGCCAGCGGCCACCCCGCGCTGGTTGAGCCGGCAGGCAGGTGCCCGCGCGGTCGGCCACCCCCGCTGGTTGAGCCGGCAGGCTGGTGCCCGCGCGGTCGGCCACCCCGCGCTGGTTGAGCCGGCACCGAGCGGAGCGAGGAGCCGAGTCGAAGCCACTGGGCGACAGGGTAAGGGATCTCGAAACGGCCTCGCCGCTTCGCTCAGGCTAGGGCGAGGTGTACTCGCCCCACAGGTCGTCGACGATGTCGGCGACGTCGGGCGGGAGGCAACTCGCGTCGGGGCACGGCCCCGGCGGCATGGGGGTCGGTGCGATCAGGGTGCCGACTTCGGCGGGAAGTGTCAGCCGCGTTGTTCGTGCGGTCGACGGCTTTCCGGTCGGGCCCAGCGTGCCCCACTGTTCGACGCCGTCGAACCCCGGCACCGTCGTGCATCCCCAGTACAGGTCGTAGGCGCCGTCGGGCAGGACGGTAGACCCGCTCGGGTCCTCGTCGGTGAACACCTCGAGCGCCACGGTGCGCGTGCCGCCCGGCGCGATCAGTGCGCGCGGGTCGACCGGGTTGACGTATCCGAAGGGTGGTCGCGAGTCGCTGTCGGCCACGGACCCGGCCGGGAGCCCGAACATCTTGCACCCGATCACCGCCGTGGACCGGTTCGTGACGGTCACGGTGACCGAGTTGCCCGACACCGAGGGTGTGATCGTCACGTCGTTCGGTGCGGCGTTCGCGATCGCGGGGGAGAGGATTGCCGCGGTTGCGCATCCGAGTGCGATGCCCAGGGTGCGGAGCAGGTACCTACCGGTCATGGTGTCCAGCCTCTCGTCGGGCGTACCGGTGCCAGTCTCACCCATTCGGAGCGCATCCACCACCAATGGACAGAATCCTCATCGTCCCGGCGGGCGCAGGTGTCGAACCGAGGGGGTTTGTGAGGCGGCGGTGTCGCTTCCTCAGGCGCTGGCGTACACGAGCAAACCCGCGAGAACCAGTACGTAAGTCAGGCTGCCGGCCACTAGGCCGGTGCCGATCTGGCGGGATGTGCCGGTGACGAGCATTGCCGCGCCGAGGACAAAGAGAAACAGAAACAGGAAGACGTTGGCGACCCACACGAACAGAAACGTGCACGGTGCCGCTACCAGCGTAAAGATCACTGTCATCGGAGTCGCGGGTCCGAAGAATCGGTTGTCGGGTGGCTCATCGCACGGGTTCACAGCCAACCCCCGTAGGGAATGACGGCCACACTCATGGTCACGGTGGCCGTCGTGATCGTGATAACCCAGCTGCGCGCAGCGGGACGTTTGACGATGGCGACGACACACGCGGTGGCTAGCGAGATCGTTACGAGGACGGGGAGAACGCGTGACGTGTCGGAGTTGAGCGCAGCGAGAAAGATCGCGACTGGCAGAAGCAACGACACGAGTGTCTGTGCCGCGTAGCTCAATTGGGTTGGCTTGAAAGATTCTCCGCCCACAGAGGCGACTTCGTCAGTCACTTCCATGTGACGTTTCTGGGTTGGGCGGAGCCGACAAAGACGATGTCGTGGACGGGCCGTCGCCAGTCTTAACGTAGTCGAAGAGTATCAGGATGCCAAGTGCGGCAACGAAGGTGAGGTACGCGACAGTAATCCCGGTACCGACTTGACGAGCCACCCCCCGATTCGCCATGAGCGCAATGCCGACGAATACGAACACGATATTGAGCAATATTCCGATCACCCACAGGTAATTCACCGCAATCAAAGCGAGGGTGATCGCGGCAACGCAGATGTAGGGCGTGATCGGTCCGAAGAATCGGTTGGCCGATTGGCGGTCGTCGCGATTTGTCACATCACACCAGTTATGAGGTAGACGGGCACCGCGGCCGCAACGACCACGCCTCCCCACGAGCGGGTGCGACGAGGTAGGGCAAGGGCGCATCCGATCAGCAACGTCGTCGTGGCCAGCACCAAGGCTATTACTACTCGGTTATCGGCGAATAGGAACGGAATGCCGAAACTCGAACATAGGATGGCAACGACGGTTGCCGTTTGGGCAGCGAAGACGCGTTGACCAGCCTGGTCGCCGGGTGGTGCGTTGCTGCTTGATTCGTTGGTCATGGACGCCGTCCTCATTTTTTTGCGGTATCTGTCAATAACTCGTTTGAATGGTCATTTGGCCTGATTGACCCTAGGAGGGTCGTCCGCACCGCCGAACTCGGTCATCTCGTCGATGGGGTGGGGCGGTGGGCCGTAGACGACAGACCCGGCGTCCTTGGGGAATCGAGATAGATCTGAGGTGTATTGCCCATAATGATGCTGAGAGGGGAGGTCGCGCAGTGGCCCGTATTCCGTATGATCGCCAGCGTCGTCCTGGAACATTATTCGAGTACGACCGTCAGGCATGTACTGGTACGTCTCCATCGAGGGAAAGTCCGTTCTTTCACCCGATACGCTGGCACCGTCGGCGCCCGGCGTGACAATGGTCTGGCCCCGTACACTCCAACCGATGTCCTCTGTATGAGGTGGCGCCAGGGGATCGGACGCGTCATATTTGATTGCCACGGTACCGTCGTGCAGTTGGCTCGCATGGACGGAAGGTGTTCCGGTCTTGACGTTGCCATTCTCATCGACCGAAGGGTTTTGCCGTGCCACGATCACGCCGTTCTCGTAATCGATGAAGTATGAGACGCGAGCGTCTTCTGGAGCGAAGTTCGGATCGAACCCGCGGGCGTCGCCGAGATTCCTCTTGAGTTCGAACTCGGAGAAGTTTAGCCCTGACACTACGCGCTCGGAGGGAATGAACAGCCCCGTGGCAACGACGCCCTGCCCGGGTACAGGATTGATCTTGATCACGCTGACAACCGGTGGGGCCCCTTTGTTCTTCGGATTGTAACTATGCGGGTCCAACGCGGCGGCCATCCGCCAGTCATTCTCACCAACCGGGACTCGACCGTAGACTTCGCGGAACGCGTCCACTTGGTTCGTCACCCGTGTCATCGAACCGCTTGATGTGGCGATCGACGCCGGTGTTATTCCGCTCAGCGCAGCCAAAGCGGAGTTGACGGCTGCGCTCGTGTCGCTCACCGCCTGGTCCGCGGCGATACCGAGATTGCGCAAGGCGGTTTGATGTTGAAAGGCGACGTTCGCGTCGTACTCGGCGCCCGGCGGAGCCTTCGCTTTCTCGAAGGTCACCTCGTACTCGCGGCTTCCCCTATTCAGCACATAACCCTGGGACTCTGATGACGTTGTCCCGTTCTCGAGGGCGGTGACTGCTCCTTCGATGGAAAACGCGCCGCGGTTCATCGCATCGGCGAGATCGCCGTATTCGTCCGCGACGCCGCGGAGCCAGCGTGTGATGGCCTCCGCTCGGTCATCGGCTGGTCCTCTGGCCTTACCCGTCCACTCCGCACCCGTCAGGTTGAGGACTGGGTTTCCAGCCTTGGGTGCCTCGGCGTCGAGACGAGCCTTCATAGCGAAGAGTCCATTGGCGATGAACCGGAGTTGATCAGGCGTCCATGCCGTGACCTCGTTGTAGCTCGGCGGCATGCTACCGCGGTCCCCTCTCCGTGACGCCCAGGAGAATTTCGAGCGGAACTGGGTGGTCCGTCAGTGGGCCGGTCCTCGAAGGGAAGGCGATCGCGCTCGAAATGCGGTTTGCTCCGGATTGATCAGTGTCGACGGTGGTGTCGCGGGCGTTGATCACCAACTCAGCAAAAGCAGAGATTGCCTTCGAAGCATTCGACATCGACGTCTTGATCTGCGAATCACCGGAGCTCGCGATATCGCTCATGTCGTCGGTCGCGCCTCGGAAGGAGCCGGCGAGGCCGCCGAACGTCTGGGTCGCGTAGGTGGTCCCCAGTCCTGCACTGAGGTGCAACCCCCCGATGTTCGAAGCGCACTGTTGGATCTCCATAGCGGCTGTGACCAGCGCTGCCGGATCTACGGTCAGATCTGCCATCGTCTCCCCCCGAGAGTGTGCGTAGAAGCTAGCACGATCAGCGCATACCAGAACTGTGCGCTGTCAACGTAGTGCGTGACGATCGCGAACGCGGAGCGCCATCCACAGGGGCGCAGAAGATCCGTATGACGTGATGCCCGGAAACCGGGCACAACGTCATACGGATCGTGGGAGGGAGCCTACGTCGCGGCGCGATAGACCCGACCGTCCCGACGCCAGGTGGGCGGGGTGGCATCGGAAGCCAGGAGGCGTTTGACGGTCTTGAAGGTCGCGGTCTCGGGGAGTTCGTCGACGAGCCGCACCCGATGCGGCCACTGTTTCGGGCCGAGATCTTCTTGCGCGGAGAGGAACTGGCTCAAGTCGTCGGCCGTGAGCACGTCGGCGACGAGGACCGCCTCGATCTCGTCACCGATCTCGACCGGCACGCCGTGCACCGCGACCTGCCGTATCGCCGGGTGACGCAGCAGGATTCGCTCGATGGGGCCGGTGCCGATGTTCTCGCCGTCGACGCGCAACCAGTCGCCGAGACGTCCGGCGAAGTGCAGGTAACCGGCGTCGTCGACCCAGGCGAGGTCGCCGGTGTGGTAGATCCCGCCGCGCATGCGGTCCGCGGTGGCGTCGGGATCGTTGTGGTAGCCGGCGAAAAGGCCGGGCCCTGAGAGGTTCACGATCTCACCGACCACGCCGGCCGGAACGGGCTCGGCGGTGTCGACGTCGACGACCGCGGTCGGTTCGCGCAGCGGGCCCAGGGCATCATCGGGTGTGTCGGGGGTGCGCGTGATGGCCACCCCGCCCTCGGTGGATCCGAATCCGTCGACGACGCGGCAGCCGAATCGTTCGGAGAACCGGAGCCGATCGCGGGCAGATGCCTCGTTGCCGTACATGATCCGCAGTGGACTCGCCGCGTCGTCGGGGCGCGGATCGGTCGCGAGGATGTAGTGCATCGGTTTGCCGACGTAGTTGGCATACGTCACGCCGTACCGGTGGACGTCGTCGACGAACCCACGCGCGGAGAAGCTGCGCCGCAACGCGATCGACGCCCCGCCCGCCACCGCGACGCACCACCCGGCGATCATCGCGTTCGAATGGAACATCGGCATCGAGAGATACGCGACATCGTTCGGCCCGATATCGAAGCGATCGGCCAGCATCGGACCGCTGGTCGCGAAGGTCCGGTGCGTACACCGCACGGCCTTCGGGTCGCCGGTCGTCCCCGACGTGAAGATCAGCATCAGCAGGTCGTCCGGCGCCGCGTCGGCAAGGGGTGCCGGCTTACCCGCGATCACCGCGGCCGCCCATTCGGGCGAATCGACATCGACAACGCGGGTTCCGCCCAGGTCGAGGCCGTCCAGCAGATGCCGGGTGTCGTCGCCGCACAGCACGATCTGGCATTCGGCACGGGCGATGTCGGCGGCGAGCGCGTCGCCACGCCGGGTGGTGTTCAGGCCCACCAGCACGAATCCGTGACGTGCCGCCGCGGCGAAGAGCGCGCTGAACACCGGCGTATTCGCCAGCAGCACGCCCACGTGACGCGGGCGGTCATCCGACAACCGGCCGCGCAACACCCCGGCCAGCAACGCCGCATCGGCGAGATGATCGGTCCAGGAGCGAAATCCGTCTTCGAACCAGACCCCGCGGTCGTCGATCTCGATCAGCGGAGCGAGCAGATCGGCGACCGTCGAGGCTTGCGTCGCCGCGACCGGTCGGTTCACGCCGGCGTGGCGGCCAGTTCGGCTCCGATGGCCCGCACCGAGGCGGTCGCGGAACCGAATGCGAACTCGTTGTGCTTGGCGCGCAGGAAGTAACGATGGACCGGGTGACTGGTGTCGAGGCCGACACCACCGTGCACATGTACGGCAGTGTGCGCCACCCGGTGCCCGGCCTCGGCGGCCCAGAACTTGGCGGTGGCGACCGCATTCTGCAGTTCCGGGGTGTGGCCGGTCGAATGGTCGAGCAACCAGGCCGCCTGCGTCGTCGTGAGTGCCAGCCCCTGGGCATCGATGTACCCGTCGGCGAGACGTTGGGCGACCGCCTGGAACGACCCGATGGCGCGGCCGAATTGCTCGCGCTCGCGGGCGTACTCGGCGGTGAGCTCGAGGCCGCGTTCGACGACGCCGGTCTGTTCGGCGCAGCAGGCCAGGGTCGCACGCGCGATGAGCGTCGCGGCCGTGTCGGCGCCGCCGTCGAGAACGGCGTCGTCGGACACCGGCGTGCCGTCGAATTCGACCTGCGCCGACGGGATCAGCCCGGTGGCGGGGGTCGGGGTGACGACGACGCCCGGGGCATCGGCGGCCACGACCACCGCGACGACACCGTCGGGTCCGGACGCGGTGACCACGAACATGTCCGCGGCCTCGGCGTAGGGGACGTCGACCTTCACGCCGGTCAGGCCACCGTCGGACGAGAAGGTGGTTGCGGGCGAGGTGAAGTCGGTGGCCAGGTCCTCCTCGACCGCGACCGTGAGCACCGAGTCGCCGGTGGCCCCGGACCCGAGGATCCGCTCCCGGAGTGCCGACGAGCCGTGCGTGGCGATCACCGGAAGGGCGGCGATCGCGTGCGGACCGAACGGTACGCGGGCCAGCACGCGTCCGAGTTCGGTTGCCACGAGCGCATTCTCGACGATCCCGAGGTCGCCGCCGGCATCCCCGGCCGTCTCGGAGGACAACTCGAGGCCCAGGAGTCCGGCGCCGCCGAGTTCGCGCCACAGGTCCGCGTCGAGCGCGGCACGAGCCGTCTCCAGTTCGGCGACCCGCTCGGGGGTGCTGATCGACGTCGCGATGTCGCGGGCCAGCCCGCGGACGTCGGCGCCGGATTCGGGAAGCGAGAAGTCCATGGTGGGTCTCCAGGTTCGGGGTGCGGTTGGTGGTTTCGATACGCCGCGTGCTCGCTGCGCTCGCTCGGGGCTACTCAACCAGCGGGTGGGGCGGGTGCTCGCTGCGCTCGCTCGGGGCTACTCAACCAGCGGGGGCGTGCTCGCTGGCTGCTCAACCAGCGGTCGGGGCTATCTGCGCTGGTGCGGCAGGCCGAGGGCGAGCATCGCAATGATGTCGCGCTGGATCTCGTTGGTGCCGCCGCCGAACGTGAGGATCAGCGACGTGCGCTGGAACCGCTCCAGGCGACCGTTCAGGTGCGCGCCGGTGCTTCCGGTTCGCAGCGTCGCGGCCGGTCCGACGACCTCCATGAGGAGTCGGTAGGCCTCGGTGGCGAACTCCGTGCCGTAGACCTTCGTCGCGGAGGCGTCGGCCGGGCTCGGCGATCCGCCGGAACTCGCGACCGAGGCGATCTTCCAGTTGATCAGCTTGAGGAACTCGACCTTGGCGTGGACGCGGGCCAGGTTCTGCTGCACCCATGGGGCGTCGATCACCCGATGACCGTCGCCGGTCTTGGTCTGCTGAGCCCACGCGATCGTCTCGCGCAGGGCGGTCTGGATCGGCGCCGCGCTGCAGAGCGCGACCCGCTCGTGGTTGAGCTGGTTGGTGACCAGCGGCCACCCGCCGCCCTCCTCGCCGACGATCGACGACGTGGGGACCCGGACGTCCTGGTAGTAGGTCGCGCTGGTGTCCACCCCCGACATGGTGTGCACCGGCGTGTAACTGAAGCCCTCGGCGGTGGTGGGCACGATGAGCATCGAGATGCCCTTGTGCTTCTTGCCGCCCGGTTCCAGCGTCGACGGATCGGTGCGGCAGGCCAACCAGATGTAGTCGGCGTAGGCGACCAGACTGGTCCACATCTTCTGGCCGTTGATGACGTAGTCGTCGCCGTCGCGGACCGCGGTGGTCCGCAGTGCGGCGAGGTCGGTGCCGGCGCCCGGCTCGGAGTACCCGATGGAGAAGTGCAGTTTGCCCGCCGCGATCCGGGGGAGGAAGTACGCCTTCTGCTCGTCCGACCCGTAGTTCATGATCGTCGGCGCCACGGAGTTGATGGTGAGGAACGGGACGGGTGCACCCGCGATCGCCGCCTCGTCGGTGAAGATCAGCTGGTCCATCATCGACCTGTTCTGGCCACCGAACTCGGTGGGCCAGCCCAGGGCGAGCCAGCCGTCGGCGCCCATCTGCGCGACGACGTCACGGTACGCGTCGCCCTCGCCGAGTTCACCGTCGCCGCCCGACAGGGCGGCACGACGTTCCTCGGTCATGAGGCCGGAGAAGTAGTCGCGGAGTTCCCTTCGGAGCTCGGCTTGTTGGTCGGTATAGGCGATGCGCATCGACACTCCAAGGGGTGGATCGGCTAGCGTCCGGTCCCGGCTTATGGTCAAGTTGACAGACGAAGTGCTCGTGCACTTCTGAAACACGTTCTAACCTGTTCTCACAGCCCAGTCAACAGGTGACTTATCGACGAGGAGACGGTTCCGATGCGTATCAAGGCAGATTTCGACCTCTGCGAGTCCAACGCCATCTGCGTGGGGATGGCTCCGGACTTCTTCGATCTGGATGACAACGACTACCTGGTGATTCTCCAAGAAGACATCCCCGCGGACCGTGTCGAGGAACTGCGTCAGGTCGCCGCCAACTGTCCGAAGTCGGCGCTGACCGTCGTCGAGGACTGACCCGAGCGAAAACGCCGATCTGTTCCATCCATCCGCGAATCATGCTAGAACAGGTTCTAGTTTTAGCTCAGGAGGAAATCGGGTGGGTTACACGTTGGACGGTCGCGTCGCGGTCGTCACCGGTGCAGGTGCTGGTCTCGGTCGTGCGGAGGCCATCGGACTGGCGGCCGAGGGGGCCACGGTCGTCGTGAACGACCTCCCCGCGGCGCTTGATCAGAGCGACGTGATCGACACGATCACCGCCGCCGGCGGCCGCGCGGTCGCGGTGCCCGGCGACATCGGCGACTCGGCCACCGCCGCCGCCATCATGACGACGGCGACCGACCAGCTCGGCTCGCTCGACATCGTCCTGAACAACGCCGGCGTGGTGCGCGACAAGATGCTGTTCAACATGACCGACGACGAGTGGGACCTGGTGATCCGCGTACACCTGCGCGGACACTTCCTGCTCACCCGCAATGCGGCGGCGCACTGGCGCGCGGCCTCCAAGGAGGCGGGCGGCCCGGTGTTCGGCCGGATCATCAACACCGCCTCGGAGGCCGGGCTGCTGGGTCCCGAAGGGCAGGCCAACTACGGCGCCGCGAAGGCGGGTATCACCGCACTCACGCTGTCGGCCTCGCGTGCCCTCAAGCGATACGGCGTGCGCGCCAACGCGATCTGCCCGCGGGCGCGGACCGCGATGACCGCCGCCGTCTTCGGCGACGCACCCACCGACGGAGTGGACCCTCTCGATCCCGAGCATGTCGTGCGGCTGGTCACCTACCTCGCCGGCTCCGACTCCGACGCCGTCACCGGTCAGGTGTTCGTCGTCTACGGTCCCAAGGTCACCCTGATGGCCGCGCCGACCGTCGACGAGGTCTTCGTCGCCGAGGGTGATGCGTGGTCCGCCGATGACCTCGCGAAGACCCTGACGGGACACTTCGCCGACCGCGATCCGGGACGCACATTCTCGGCAAGCGCTCTGGTCAACTGACCAATTCAGCTCGATTGTGCGTGATAGGTTTCGCGATGGTGCGAGGGTGAAGGGGGTTGGGCGATGCTGAGCAAACTGGCCACACCCCTCAGTGGAATCGGTGATTTCGTGGCGCTCGGCGTCGAGTCGGCGCGCGAGCTGTTCCACCGTCCGTTTCAGTGGCGGGAGACCGTCGAACAGTCCTGGGCGATCGCCCGCGTGTCGATGGTGCCCACCCTCCTGGTCGCCATCCCGTTCACGGTTCTCGTCAGCTTCACCCTGAACATCCTGTTGCGCGAGATCGGCGCGCAGGACCTGTCCGGCGCGGGTGCCGCTCTCGGCACCGTCACCCAGATCGGCCCGATCGTCACCGTGCTGATCGTCGCCGGTGCCGGCGCCACCGCGATCTGCGCCGACCTCGGCGCCCGGACCATCCGCGAAGAGATCGACGCGATGAAGGTGCTCGGCATCAACCCGATCCACCGGCTGGTGGTCCCGCGCATCGTGGCCTCCACCGGGGTGGCCTTGCTGCTGAACAGCCTC
This sequence comes from Gordonia sp. p3-SID1431, assembly GCF_025143765.1. Taxonomy (NCBI): domain Bacteria; kingdom Bacillati; phylum Actinomycetota; class Actinomycetes; order Mycobacteriales; family Gordoniaceae; genus Gordonia; species Gordonia sp. p3-SID1431. The sequence continues at coordinate 55,493 of NZ_JAMBDT010000011.1, read as the reverse complement.
GTCTGCACGATCGGCATCGGCGGCGGATTCATCTTCTCCGTCTACCTCCAGGATGTGAATCCCGGTGCGTTCGTTGCCAACCTGACCCTGCTCACCGGGTTCGGCGAGCTGATGATCTCGATGGTCAAGGCCGCTCTGTTCGGTCTGTTCGCCGGGATGGTCGGCTGCTACCAGGGACTCAACGTCAAAGGCGGCGCGAAGGGCGTCGGCGATGCCGTCAACGAGACCGTCGTGTACTCGTTCATGGCGCTGTTCGTCGTCAACGTCGTCGTGACGGCGGTCGGTCTCAAGGCAACGGCGGGCTGAGCGATGGTACTTCCGTTCACCACCCGGTTCCGGACCGCGCGCGTCGCGGCCAAGCGAGCCGGCGAGGACTGGGATCAGATCGGCGACCAGGCGCTGTTCTACTGGGACAGCGTCGTGTCGATCCCGCGTGCGATCAAGCACTACAAGAAGGAGACGCTGCGGCTCATCGCCGAGATCTCCATGGGCACCGGCGCGCTGGCGATGATCGGCGGCACCGTCGTGGTCGTCGGGTTCCTGACCCTCTTCACCGGCGGCACCATCGCCGTCCAGGGTTACAGCTCGCTGGCCAACATCGGCGTCGAGGCCCTCACCGGCTTCTTCTCGGCGTTCATCAATGTGCGCATCGCCGTCCCGGTGATCTCCGGTATCGCCCTCGCCGCGACCATCGGTGCGGGCGCGACGGCGCAGCTCGGTGCCATGCGCGTCTCGGAGGAGATCGACGCGCTCGAGACGATGGCGATCTCGTCCATCCCGTACCTGGTGTCCACGCGCATCATCGCCGGGCTGATCGCGATCATCCCGCTCTACGCGCTGGCGTCACTGGCGTCGTTCCTCGCGAGCCGCTCGGCGACGGTGTTCCTCTACGGACAGTCGCCCGGCGTGTACGACCACTACTTCGACACGTTCCTCATCCCGTCGGACATCCTGTGGTCGTTCGTGCAGGCGATCTGTATGGCGGTCGCCGTCATGCTGATCCACACGTACTACGGCTACAACGCCTCGGGCGGGCCGGTCGGCGTCGGTGTCGCTGTCGGGAACGCGGTCCGCGCATCGCTCGTTGTTGTGGTCGTGATCACACTTCTGACCTCCCTCGCCATCTATGGCGCCGACGGCAAGTTCAACCTGGCGGGCTGAGCGATGAGCAGGAGACAAGAGCGTTCACGGGCGACCCGCCGGACGGCGGCGGTGGTCATGGTCGCGGTGCTGCTGGCCCTGATCATCGGGGCCAGCGCGTCGTTCCTCGGTGCTTTCCAGGGAACCCAGCAGGTCACCCTCGTGGCTCCCCGGGCCGGCCTGGTGATGAACCCCGACGCCAAGGTCAAGCTGCGCGGCGTCGAGGTGGGGCGCGTCGCGGAGATCACCGAGCGCGGGGGCGACGCGATCCTCACCCTCGACATCGCCGACGGTGATATGGCGAAGATCCCCGCCAATGTGGCCGCCGACATCAAGTCGAACACCATCTTCGGCGCCAAGGCCGTCAACTTCGTGGTGCCCGGCGAGCCGGAGGGCACGCTGACCGCGGGTGCCGAGATCCCCGCCGACCGCGTCGTCGTCGAACTGAACACCGTGTACCAGCAGCTCGTCTCGGTGCTCGCACAGCTGCAGCCGGAGAAGCTCAACGCGACGCTCGGTGCGATCGACACCGCGCTGCAGGGGCAGGGTGAGGAGATCGGCGTCGCCCTCGAGCAGCTGACCGCACTGCTCGGCAAGACCAATCCCCATCTGCCCGCGCTGAACCGGCTGTTCCGGGAAGGTGCGACCGTCACCAACGTGTACGCGGACTCGATGCCGGATCTGCTGCGCACCGTCGACAACTTCACCGTCGTCGGGAACACGTTGGTGGACAACACGTCCAACCTCGACGCCCTGCTCATCAATGCCACCGGGATGGCGAACACCATCAACGGGGTCATCGCGCCGTCGAAGAACACGCTCATCGGTGCGCTGTCCGACCTCGATCCCATTGCCGCGCTGCTCGGTTACAACGCGCCCGGGATCAAGTGCTTCCTGACCGCGAGTGCGGTCGCGTCGGAGGTCGCGGCACCGTTCCTCGGTGAGCGCAACGGCATGCTGATGCTCGACGCGAGCATCCTCCCCGGCAAGGATCCGTATCAATATCCGTACGACCTGCCCCGTGTCGGGGTAGAGGGCCCGCCGACGTGCCAGGGCGGGCTGGGTGATCCGGCGACCAAGGTGCACGCGCCGTTCTACGTCGGAAACAATGCGCCGCAGCCCTATCAACCCAGAACCAAGCCGAAGGCGAACTCACAGAAGCTGTTCCAGATCCTGTTCGGAGAGCCCCCCCGTGGATAATCGCGCCCGCGCGTTCCGCGCGACCCTGATCAAGCTGGGCGCCTTCACGGTGGTGATGGTCCTGGTGTTCGTGGCGCTGGTGGTCGTCTTCAGCCGATACCGCTCCGGGGCGTCGAACGAGTACAGCGCCGTCTTCACGAGCGCCTCGGCGATGCAGTCGGGCAGCAAGGTCAAGATCGCCGGCGTCGAGGTCGGGTCCGTCGGTGGCGTCGAACTGAACCGTGACAACGACGCCGTCATCACCTTCAGCGTCGACCAGCAGTATCCGCTGCCGGAATCGGTCCGCGCGCTGATCCGATACGAGAACCTCACCGGCGACCGGTATCTCGAGCTGCAGCAGGGGACCGGCGACACCTCCACCTTCCTCGCCGACGGCGCCCAGATCCCGGTCGCCCAGACCGAGCCCGCGCTCGATCTCGACAAGCTCGTCGGTGGCTTCAAACCGCTGTTCCGGACTCTGGACGCCGACGAGGCCAATGCGCTGACCAGCTCGCTGATCGCGGTGTTCCAGGGACAGGGCGGCGCGTTGAACACGCTGCTGGAGAACACCTCGTCGTTCACCAACACGCTCGCCGACCGCGACGAACTGATCGGCGACGTCATCGACAACCTCAACACGACCCTCGCCACGCTCGACGGCGACCGCGAGGGCCTCGACACCAGCGTCGACCTGCTGCAGCAGTTGGTCACCGGACTGGCGGAACAGAAGAGCACCGTCGGCAACGCACTGACGCAGACCTCGCGGGTGACCAACGGCCTCGCGGACCTCCTGGGGACCACACGGCCCACCCTGCAGTCGATGGTGACCAACACCGGCCGGGTCTCGGAGGAGTTGCTCGCCGCGGAACCCTTCATCCGCAACCTGATCTCCCGACTCCCCGAGGACTACAAGACGCTGTCGAACCTGGGTTCCTACGGTGCCTGGCTGCAGATCTACTTCTGCCGCATCCGGTTGATGCTCCCGGCGCCCGGTGGCCAGACCATCCTGTACACATCGAACAACGTGATGGGCAACTCCACGACGGCCGGCGGAAGGTGTGACGGCTCATGAGTCTTCCCTTCGGCGGCATGTTCTCGAGCCGCAGATCCGAGTCCGACGAGGCCGACGTCGCCCGTGAGGAGAAGCGCGGGCAACGCAGCCGTGCCCAGGTCGGCGTCATCGGCATCGTGGTCATCGGCCTGGTGGTCATCACCGCCATGCAGATGGACAAGTTGCCCTACATCTCGCCGATCAGCACCTACAGCGCCTACTTCGACGACGCGGGCGGGCTGACCACGGGCGACATCGTGTCCGTCTCCGGCGTCCAGGTGGGCACCGTCGAGTCGATCGAACTGGCCGGCACCGACGACGGGACCAAGGTCAAGGTCGGATTCCGGATGGACGACACCGTCGAGATGGGTGCGGACTCCCAGGCCGCGATCCGGACCGAGACCGTGCTGGGCCGGCGCAACCTCACCGTCATCCCGCACGGTGGCGACCGGATCAAGCCCGGTGGCTCGATCCCGGTCGGCAACACGATCTCGCCGTACTCGCTGCAGGATGCGCTCGAAGGTGCGACCGACACCGTGGCCGAGACCGACACCGACCAACTCAACGAGGCACTGAACACCCTGACCATCACCTTCTCCGAGACCCCCGATCAGGTCCAGGGCGCGGTCGACGGGGTGGCCCGGCTGTCGAAAGCGGTCGCCGACCGCGACAAGGAACTGCGGGCGCTGCTCGCCAAGGCCAACCAGGTGAGCAAGATCGTCGGCGACCGCAACGAACAGATCAACCGGTTGCTCATCGACGCCAACGCGCTCGTCGGGGAGATCGAGATGCGGCGCTACGCGCTCAACCAGCTGATCAAGGGGATCGGTGACGTCACCGCTCAGCTGCGGGGCTTCATCGCCGAGAACAACGCGCAGCTGACGCCCGTGCTGCAGAAGTTCGACCGCGTCGCGACGATCCTCACCGACAACGAGAAAGAGCTGAAGGAGACGATCGACCGTCTCGGACCGTTCGCGAACACCCTCGGCGAAGCAGTGGCGTCGGGCCCGAACTTCGATTCCCTCGTCGGCGTGAACACCTTCGGCGACTACACCGCGGTGTTCCTCAACGCCCTGCGCGGTCGGTACCCGCAGCTGTGGCAGTCGCTGATGTACACGGGCAACCCGCTGCTTCCACAGGGCTGGAGCCTGGGACCTCCAGCGGGTAGCGATACGCCGCGCGGACCACTGCCCAGCCCGACCTATCCCACGCCCGCGCCGACCACGAGGGGGAGGTGACATGACCGTCGGAAGTATGTCCATCGGACGCAAGGTGCTCTTCGGGGTACTCGCCGTGATTCTCGCGGTCGCCCTGGTCCTCGTGGGCTGGAAGGTGTTCACCAAGTCGACGACGAATACGTTCACCGCCTACTTCGCCGGGGTCGCCAGTCTGTACAAGGGGGACCCGGTCCGGGTGCTCGGTGTGAACGTGGGTAGCGTCTCCGCGATCACCCCGCGCGAGAACGACGTGAAAGTCGAACTGCGCGTGGACAAGAGCGTCGACATCCCGCAGGACGCGAAGGCCGTCATCGTCGCGCAGAGCCTGGTCTCCGGTCGGTTCGTACAGCTGACGCCGGTCTACTCCGGTGGGCCGGAGATGTCCGACGGCGCCGACATCCCGATGGACCGCACCGCGGCGCCGATGGAGTGGGACGACATCAAGGCCCAGCTCACCCGACTCACCGAGGCCATCGGTCCGCAAGGGGCCGATCCGGGCTCGGCGGCCAAGGCGGTGAACGTCTTCGACGAGAATCTCGAGGGCAACGGCGAGGCGATCAACGCGTCGATCCGGGAGGTGTCCGACGTGATCGGCACCCTCGCAGCCGGCAGCGGCGACCTGTTCGCCACCATCCAGAGTCTTCAGAAACTCACCGATGCATTGTCGGGAAGCCACGAGCAACTCGTGCAGTTCAACGGCCGGATCGCCTCGGTCAGTTCCGTGCTCGCGGACAACACGACCGAGCTCGATGAGGCGCTCAAAGGTCTCGACGCGGCGATGACCGATGTGCAGACCTTCATCGACACCAATCAGACGGCGCTGTCGTCATCGGTGGAGCGTCTGGCCGCGAGTACGAAGATCGTGGCGGACAAGGACGAACAGGTGCGTGGCGTGTTGCATTCGGCGCCCAACCAGCTCGCGAACTTCTACAACATCTACAACCCGCTTTCGGGATCCCTGTCGGGTGTCTTCGGTTTGGGGATGGGAACAAATCTCATCACTCTGTTGTGCGGAACCATGGAATCCACCAAGCGGCCGGGATCGACGATGGCGGATGTCGACAAGTGTGTGGAGATCCTGGCTCCGGTCCTGTCGTCGATCTCGATGAACTACCCACCGTTCCTGACCAATCCGGTGCAGGGTCGCAACGCCACGCCGAGCCAGCTCGAGTACCAGAACGCGAGCGTCCGGGCTCGTGCGAATGCCGGGGTCACCCGGCTCGACAACGAGACCCGTCGTGACAACCGGGGCAGCCCGCTCGAGGATCTGCTGGTGCCGTTCGGGGGTGAGCGATGAGGTCGGTACGACCCCGTGGTTCGCTCATCGTGGGCGCGGCGAGCCTCGCGCTCGTCCTCGCCGGATGTTCCTTCGACGGCCCCAACTCGCTCCCGGTCCCTGGAGCCGAAGGTACCGGCGGTGAATCCTACGAGATCACCGCGGTCATCCCGTCGGCGGCCGGACTGGTCAACAACGCGCCGGTGCTCATCGACGACGCGACGGTCGGCAGCATCGGCGACATCGAGGTCCAGGACTGGAACGCGCTCGTCACGATGCGGCTCAACGACGGGGTGATCGTCCCGCGCGGTTCGCATGTCATGGTCGGGCTGACCAGTGTGCTGGGTTCGACGCACCTCGAGATCGTGCAACCGGCCGAGCCCGAGGGCGGCCGGCTCGAACCCGGCGACCAGATCCCCCTGACCAAGTGTCCCGAGCAGTCCAACATCGTGACCGACCCGTCGGTGCCCGCGGTGCCCGACATTAATGCGGCACAACAGGTGTCGGCGTGTACCTACCCCAGTACCGAGCAGGTGCTGAGTTCGCTGTCGGTGGTCCTCAACGGCGGTGGGTTGTCGCAGATCGGCGACATCGTGCACGAGATGAGCGACGTCTTCGGCGGACGCGAGGAGCAGATCAAGGAGCTCATCCCGCGGTTGAACACCCTCGTCGCCGATCTGGATGCGCAGAAGGGCAACATCATCCGCGCGACCGAGGGACTCGACCGGTTGTCGCGCACCATGAACGAGCAGAAGGGCACCATCGAGCGGGCGCTCGCCGACGCCCCGCAGATCCTGCAGTTGCTCGTCGACCAGCGTCAGCAGTTCCTCGACACTCTCGGTTCGGTCGCGACGCTGTCGAAGACCGCCAACGACATCCTCGACGCCAACTCCGAGGACATCGTGACGATCGTGGAGGGGATCGAACCGGCCCTCGATCAGCTCCAGGCCGCGGGTCCCGCGATGACTCAATCGCTGAACATCCTGCTGACCTTCCCGTTCTACGAGCCGACGATCCGACAGATCGTCAAGGGTGACTACGTGAACTCCGATCTGGTGCTCGACCTCACCGTCGAACGACTGAGCAAGAGCATGTTCGCCAGCCTCGGCGTCACCGGCCCCGAGGGCGTCTTCGGACGGCCCGCAGGCGCCGCCGCGCGCGGACTGAACCCGTTCATCGCGCCCCTGCAACCGGGCGGCGAACGCGTGCCCGACTCGGCCGAACCGATTCCGGCGAACATGGTCCCGCGGGTCTCGCCGACCACGCCGGCGGCAGTCCCGGCCGCGGGAGGTGGCCGCTGATGAAGATCACGAGATTCGTCCGGATGCAGCTGATGATCTTCGCCATCGTGACCGTGGTCGCGATGGTGGTGATGGCGCTGTTCTACATCCGCATCCCGTCGATGTTCGGGGTCGGCAGTTACCAGGTGCAGCTGCTGCTGCCCACCAGCGGTGGGCTGTACCAGAACGCGAACGTCAGCTACCGCGGCGTGTACGTCGGCAAGGTCGACTCCGTGCAGCTGACCGACACCGGCGTCGAAGCGGTGCTGACGATCGAGAACAGCGCGGAGATCCCGGCTTCGTCGACCGCGTCGGTGCGCAGCGTCTCCGCGATCGGTGAGCAGTTCGTCGAGTTCACGCCGGATCCCGAGGCGGGCGAGTCCGGCGAATACCTGCAGGACGGCGCGACGGTGTCGACCGACGAGGTCCCGGTGGAGATCTCGGCGATGCTCGACCAGGCCGACCGCCTGCTGGCCGAGATCGGTGACACCCGTTTGCGGTCGCTGATGGACGAGGCGTTCATCGCGTTCAACGGCACCGGGGAGGCGTTGCAGCGCCTGCTGGACTCGATGGTGCTGTTCGTCGACGAGGCGAACAAGAACACCGACACGACAATCCAACTCGTCGAACAGGGCGCACCACTGCTGGCAACCCAGTCACGTACGGCCGACGACATCCGTTCCTGGACAAGAAACGTCACCGCGTTCACCGATCAGTTGCGGGCGAACCGGCCCGAGATCGGCGACATCCTGCGCAAGGGGCCGTCGACCGCGTCGAAGAGTCAGGAACTCTTCGAATCCCTCGGTGCGTCGTACCCGTTGCTCGTGTCGAACCTCGGTACGATCGCCAAGACCCAGGTGGTGTACCTGCCGAACTGGAAGCAGGTGCTCGTTCTCTATCCGCGACTGGTCAATTCACTGATCACGGCGTTGAACACCGGCACCACCAGATTCGGTCCGAACGTCAACTTCTCGCTCGGGTTCCAGGATCGGCCACCCTGCAACATCGGCTTCCTGCCCAAGGAGGACTGGCGCTGGCCGTCGGTGCAGACCGCTCGCGAGCTGCCACCGGGCATGCTGTGCCGGGTGCCGCAGAACTCCAACATCGCCGTCCGCGGTGCGCGTAACTATCCGTGCGCGGAGTTTCCGGGCCGTCGCGCACCCACCCCCGCAGAGTGTGCCACAGGCTACGTACCGAAACCGGGCTCGGTCGACCCGTTCCAGAGTGGGCTGCCGTTCGGCCTGAAATGGCAGCCGGCGTCCTCCGGTACCGTGACACCCGGCACACCGAAGGACTTCGACGCGGAGCCCGCGGTGTATGCGACGACCTACGACCCGGACTCGGGTGACTTCATCGGGCCCGACGGGAAGACCTACAACGCCGGGGCCGGCAGTGATGAGCAGGAACAGAGCAGTACATGGCAGACGATGATCAGCGGGACGGTCACCCCGTGACGCCGGACGGTCCTCGCACGACGTCCCCGGAACGGTCCGGCTCGGAGCGTGCAGGTGATCGCCGCAACGTGAAGCGGCCGGTGCGGTCGGCGCCGATCCGGCGTGGGCGTCCGACGGGGAAGAAGCCGTCGACGCCGGCCGCCCCGGTCCCCGCGCCCGTGGAACCCGAGTCCTCGGATGTGGCCGCCGCGCAGCCGATGACCACCGCCGAGCACGAGGAGAAAGTCACTGCGGAGCAGTCGATCTCGCCCGACCCGTCCGAGGTCGAGAAGACCGTCGGTTACCGGGAGCGTCGACGCGCCCGGACGGCCGCGGCGTCGTCGGCGGCGGTGACGCGGAAAGGCAAGCGTCGCGTCCGTTATCGCGGGTCCGATCGTCGTCGGTCGGCGAAGGCGATCGTGGGCGTCGTGGTGGCGCTCGTGGTCATCGTCGTGTGCGCCATCGCATCGGTGGTGTTCGCGCTCGGCATCGCGCGTCAGGACCGGACCGACGACCTGCGGGCCGAGTATTCCGCGTTCGCTTCGCAGGTTCTCGTGAACCTGACCAGCATGAATCCCGACACCGTCGACCAGACGCTGACGTCGGTCCAGGAGGACACGAGCGGCAAGGTCAAGCAAGAGGTCGAGAACAACATCCAGCAGGTGGCGGCCCTTGTCCGGGACGGCAAGCTCGAGACCCGCTCGCTCATCCTCTCGTCCGCGGTGACCAAGGCCGAACCCGACGAAGGCTCGGTCATCATGGTGTTCGGCTGGCATCAGCGATCGCTCGACGGCGAGGTGCCGTCACAGGAGAAGGTGTTCCGCTGGCGGGTGGACATGACGCGGATCAACGGCGACCTCAAGATGACCGACTTCGAGTGGGTGGCGTGATGTCGGCCCGCTCCGAGTCCGCGCCCCGATCCGAGCCCGCGCCGAAGTCGACCGGATCTCGATTCGCCCTGCGCAAGGGGCGCCTGGGTCTGATCGCACTCGGCGTGGTGCTGGTCGCCGCGATCGCCGTGACCGCATTTCTCGGTTTTCGCTTCACCCAGGGCCGCGGGGTCGAGGACGCCCGCGCATCGTCGCTGGCGGCGGCCCGGGACTACGCGACGACGATGTTCGGGTACAACGCCGAGAACGTCACCGAGCACATCGACCAGTCGATGAGTGTGCTCACCGGGCCGGCGAAGCCGGAGTACACGAAGCTGATCACCGACAACAATCTCGCCGCCGAGGTGCGCAAGCAGTCGGTGGTGTCCGAGGTGACGATCCAGGACGCGGGTGTGGTGACCAACACCGCGGACACCTCGCAGGTCCTGATCTTCATGAATCAGTCGGTGACCCGCGGCAACAAGGAACTCGTGAGCATCAACCCGTCGCGGCTGACCTTCGACATGAAACGCGAGGGCGACCGCTGGATGATCAACTCGATCGAGGTGATCACCGACGACACGTTCCGATCGAAGATCGAGGTCGTCGAGTCATTGCCGCCCGACGCGAAGCCGCTGCCCGGCCCGAGTTCGGCACCCTCCGGTGCGCCGTCCCCGGCTCCCGGCCCGTCCGTGGCGCCGGTGCCGACTCCCTGACCGCCTTAATCCGTTGCGGCCCGCCCGAATCGGGCGTACGTTCGCGGGTACACAAGGAAGGAGGTGGTCTGATAGTGATTTCTCATCGGACATGTGAGGTGACCATCCGTTAGCAGTTGACCGTGTGGCATTCGTGTCGCACCGAGGCGGGATTCCCGCCGGTCGGCGCAAGCGAATACCAGGTGGTCACCCGGCCCCCGCATCCCGACCCGGTCCGGTCGGCGCAGGCCCTTCGTGGGCGGTGCGGGGGCCGTTCCATGTCTGCTGACGGTTTGTTCGGTGAATACCCCTACAGGGTAGAAGTACCCCTGGCGTATATACCCTAGGGGGGTATACCCTCGACCTCATGAACACGCACCACGACCATCCACCGACAACGCCGGCACCGGCCGACCACGCGCACCGCCCCCAGTTCGATCCCGGGCCCGACGGCCACGAGGGGCACGCCGATCACACCGGCCACGGCGGACATGCCGGCCATGCGGGCCACGGCGACCACGTGGCGCAATTCCGGCGACTGTTCTGGATCATGCTCGTGCTGGCGGTCCCGACCGTGGCCTTCAACGACATGTTCGCCGACATACTCGGCTACGGTCTGCCCGACGCGGAGTGGGTCCGGTGGGTGTCACCGCTGCTCGGCACAGTTCTCTTCGTGTGGGGCGGGCGCCCGTTCCTCGTCGGCGCGGCCGCCGAGCTCCGAGCTCGTCGCCCGGGGATGATGCTTCTGATCTCGCTCGCGCTCACCGTCGCCTTCGTCGCCTCCTGGGGTTCGACGCTGCACCTGTTCGACCACCACCTGAATTTCTGGTGGGAGCTGGCACTGCTCGTCGTGATCATGCTGCTCGGCCACTGGATCGAGATGCGCTCGCTGGCCCGGACGACATCGGCTCTCGACTCACTCGCCGCGCTCCTTCCGGACGAGGCCGAGAAGGTCGTGGGCAGCGACATCATCTCGGTATCTCCCGAGGAACTGGTCGTCGGCGACGTGGTCGTCGTCCGGCCCGGCGGGTCCGTGCCCGCCGACGGCGCCATCGTCGACGGTTCGGCGAGCATGGACGAGTCGATGGTCACCGGGGAGTCGGCACCCGTTCGGCGGGAGGTCGGTGACGTCGTGGTCGCCGGCACCGTCGCGACCGATTCCGGACTGCGGGTCCGCGTGACCGCGACCGGCGACGACACCGCGCTGGCCGGGATCGGACGCCTCGTCGCCGATGCGCAGGCATCGTCGTCACGGGCCCAACGACTCGCCGATACCGCGGCCGGGTGGCTGTTCTGGTTCGCACTCGGCGCCGCGGTCCTCACCGCGATCGCCTGGACCGCGGTCGGATCGCCCGACGAGGCGGTCGTTCGCGTGATCACGGTGCTGGTCATCGCATGCCCCCACGCGTTGGGGCTCGCGATCCCGCTCGTCGTCTCCATCGCGACAGAGCGGGCCGCGCGTGCCGGGGTCCTGATCAAGGACAGGCTCGCCCTCGAGTCGATGCGCAACGTCGACGCCGTGCTCTTCGACAAGACCGGCACCCTGACGAAGGGAGAACCGACCGTCCTCGAGCTCGAACCGGCTCCCGGGCAGGACCGGCGTCGAGTGCTGACCCTCGCGGCCGCCGCGGAGACGGGCAGTGAGCATCCGCTGGCCTCGGCGATCGTGCGGGCCGCTCGAGATGAGGGAATCGATCTGCCCGTCGCACAGGACTTCTCATCGTCGCCCGCGGTGGGGGTGTCGGCGTCCGTCGACGGCCACGGGGTCCGGGTGGGTGGACCCAACCTGCTCGCCGAGCACGGCCTCGACGAACTGCCCGTCGCGTCGTCGTGGCGGGAGCAGGGGGCGATCATCCTGCACGTGCTCGTCGACGATCGTGTCGTGGGGGCGTTCCGGCTCGCCGACGAGGTGCGTCCGGAGTCGCGTGTGGCCGTGGACGAACTCCACGCTCTCGACGTGCAGGTCGTGATGATCACCGGCGACGCGCAGGCGGTGGCCGACGATGTCGCCGGCCGGTTGGGCATCGACCGGGTGTACGCCGGGGTCCGACCCGAGGACAAGGCCGCCATCGTCGCGGACCTGCAGCACGAAGGTCGTCGCGTCGCGATGGTCGGCGACGGCGTCAACGACGCCCCCGCACTCGCGCAGGCCGACGTCGGGATCGCGATCGGTGCCGGCACCGACGTGGCCATCGGCTCGGCCGGCGTCATCCTCGCCTCCTCTGATCCGCGATCGGTCCTGTCGGTCATCGAGCTGTCGCGTGCCGGCTATCGGAAGATGGCGCAGAACCTCTGGTGGGCAGCAGGTTACAACCTCATCTCGGTGCCGTTGGCGGCCGGGATCCTGGCGCCGATCGGGTTCGTCCTGCCCATGAGTGTCGGCGCGATCCTGATGTCCGCCTCGACGGTGGTCGTGGCGTTGAACGCACAGCTGCTGCGTCGACTCGATCTGCGTCCCGGTTCCATCCGAAACCGATCCGGGCGCAGGTAGGGCAGCGCTACAAGATTCGCGTAGCGCAGTACTCGCGAAACCGCGGCGTGAAACCGCTGGACTGGGAGCACAGCACAGTCCACGGCGCCCGCCGGGGCGCCGAGAGGGAGAAGAAGAGATGGTGACCATGCATGTCGCCGCGGCGGTCGGGACGCAGGATCGCGATCGCATCGAACCCGTGGTGGGCGAGAACTACTGGACCCCGGGCGACCCGGACTTCGGGACGGCGTCGGCACCCCGATTCGCGTTCGCCGACCCGCACGCCGCCGGCCTGTTCCACGCCGAGGACCTGTCGCGGGAGGCCGGTGACCGCATCGCCGTCCACAACCGTGGTGTGCACGACGTGGCTGCCGTGGTCCTGCTCGAGGATGGCCGGTCGTATGTCGAACTCTTGCCTCCCGGTTCGGAAATCGCTCTGCCGGAGGCGGATTCGCTCACCTACCTCCAGGCCCCCCGCACCGCTGACGGCCGGCCGGTTCTGTACGGCGCGGTGTGGGTGCGCGACGGGCGGGTGATGCCGGTGACGGTTCCGATCCCCACCCGCCGCGAGTTCCTCGACCAGCGATATCTCACCCCGTGGAGCGCGGAGTGGAACGGCGGTGTCTCCGGTCGGCACATGCTCGATGCCGCGGCGGCCGGTGTCTCGTACCAGTACCGGACGGGCGGTTCGACGTTCGTCGTACGCAACGCGGGCAGCGACTGGATCGGGGTGGTCCATCGGTCCGGCACGGAGTTCACCTTCGTCGAATGCCCACCGGGTGGGCGTGCCGTCTTCGAACTCTCCCCGCAGTCCGCCCGCGCTGAGGTGTTCTCGGTCGTCGGTCGCCGGGGCGGCGGCACGGCCGGGCACGCCCCGTACATGTCGAGGTCGGGAACCGTGCATCCCGGTTGGGCGGGTCGGCCGGGGGAAGTCACCGCCTACGGTTCGGTCGTCGTCATGCTCGGCGCGCCGGTGTACAGCGCGCTGCCGAAACGCAATCTGTACCTTGCGTTCTCGGATCGGCGGCCCTTCGAGGCTCGCTTCGCTCGCACCTCAGGGAGCAGGGGGCCGAGCCGCCGGGAGCGAAGCGAGCGGGGCGAATGTGCGAGCCGCCGGGAGCAGGGCGCGCGTCCCTGCCGCGGGTTCCGTCGATGAGGTGGATCAGCCGACGTGGCGGCGCAGCTTGGCGGAGAGCCGCGGGGTGAGGTCCCCGTCGGCGTCGACGCGCTCCTCGACGTAGGCGAGGTCGCCGTCGGCGACGAGTCCGTACAGCCGTTTGGCGCCGCCGGTGCGTTGACCTGATTCTGCCTTGATGACGACGTCGGTGGCGAGTTCCCAGGTGGTCTGATTCAGGGGAGTGCCGTAGAAGAGTTCGATCGAGCCCTCGGCGTGGGCGAGGAGCAATTCGATGGTGTCGTCCTCACCGATCCGCCAGAACCCGGACTCGCGGAGGTCGGGCCGCTGGTAGGCAGCATCGTCGTCGATCACCCACGAGCGGGACTCCCAGGTGAGGAAGTTCTGGCCGTCGTGGGACACGACGATCTGCTGAGCGAAGTGATAGTCGGTGTCCGTCTGGGGATCGTGGCCTTCGCCCTCGCCACGCCACACGCCGACGAGCGGCAGGAGTGCGAGGAGGCCGGGATGCAGGTCCGCGCCGAGGCGGAGGTTCGCGGTGTCGGCCGGGAGCGGCAGATCATCCCATGTGGGGACGTTGCGTTCACGGCTGCCGGACTCCACCGCCCGGGCCTCGGCCTGACTGATCGCCTCGTCACCGGACCGACGCGGTTGCGAGAGTGCGTCGGCAGAACCGTCCTCGGACGGGTCCGGGTCGGCAGGGCCGTCGGCCGTCGTGCCGCCGGGTGGGGGCGTCACGACTCGTCGGTCACCAGGCGGTACAGGGTGTAGACACCGAACCAGGTGATCAGCACGGCGGCCAGGATCAGCAGGATTTCGAAGAAGAGGACCACGAGGGGAATTCTAACCCCGCCGTGGTCAGGGCGCCGTCGAGGGGTGGGCCCTTCGTGACGGTCGCAGGCTCCCTCCTCAGGGGGCGGCGGTGGCGGTCGCAGGCTCCCTCCTCAGGGGGCGGTGACGGTCGCGGGCTCCCTCCTCAGGGCGGTGAGAACGAGACAGCCCGGTCACCGCGGGTGCGGTGACCGGGCTGCCGGGTCGAGCGTGGCGTCACTTCGAGACGGTGATGTCCTTCTCGTGGATGCCGGGGCCCTCGGGGCTGATCGTCACGTCGCCGTTGCCCACCGCGGACAGGGCGCGCAGCGTCCAGGTGCCGGGGGCGGCGAAGAAACGGAAGTCGCCGGTGGGCGATGCCACGACCTCGGCGGTGAACTCACCGGTCGAGTCGAGCAGACGCACGAAGGCGCCGGCGACGGGCGAACCCGAGCCGTCGGTGACCTGTCCGGTCAGGACGGTCTCCTTCTCCACGTCGACGCCAGCGGGCAGCTTCTGTCCCTGCTTGGGTGCAGCACACATATCTCTTACTTTCCTTCTCCGAGTTCGATCGGGACGCCGATCAGCGAGCCGTACTCGGTCCAGCTGCCGTCGTAGTTCTTGACGTTCTGCTGGCCGAGCAGTTCCTTCAGCACGAACCAGGTGTGGCTCGACCGCTCGCCGATGCGGCAGTACGCGATGGTGTCCTTCGAGCCGTCGAGTCCCGCCTCGCCGTAGAGCTCCTTGAGCTCCTCGTCGGACTTGAAGGTGCCGTCCTCGTTGGCGGCCTTGCTCCACGGCACGTTGATCGCGCTCGGGATGTGACCGGGACGCTGGCTCTGCTCCTGCGGGAGGTGGGCCGGCGCGAGGATCTTGCCGGAGAACTCGTCCGGGCTGCGCACGTCGACGAGGTTCTTGGTGCCGATGGCGTCGACGACCTCATCGCGGAACGCGCGGATACTGACATCCGGCTCGCCGGCCTTGTAGGTCGTGGCGGGACGGCTGACGGCGTCGCTGGACAGCGGGCGACCGTCGAGCTCCCACTTCTTGCGGCCGCCGTCGAGGAGCTTGACGTCGTTGTGGCCGTACAGCTTGAAGTACCAGTAGGCGTATGCAGCGAACCAGTTGTTGTTGCCGCCGTAGAGGATCACGGTGTCGTCGTTCGCGATCCCGCGCTCGGAGAGCAGCTTGCCGAACTGTTCGGCATCGACGAAGTCGCGGCGGACCGGATCCTGCAGGTCGGTCTTCCAGTCGAGCTTGACGGCGCCGGCGATGTGCCCGCCGTCGTAGGCCGAGGTGTCCTCGTCGACCTCGACGAAGACGGTCTTGTCGGCATTGAGGTTCTGCTCAGCCCATTCGGTGCTGACCAGGACGTCGGAACGTGCCATGGCGGTGTCCTTTCGGAGTGGATCGGTGATGGTCGTCGAACAGATGGAGATGGTGGAGACGGTGAGGCGCGAGAAGGATGCCCGCGTCTCGGGGAGATGAGCACGGGTGACGGCGCATGGGAACGAGGTCGCAGACCTCGGTGGAGACGCCCCCGTTCTCATCGACGGTGTGGGCGGACCGGCTGCTCACGCAGCACGGGTTGGTCACACCGTCAACGGCGAGTGCGACAACAGCAGTCGGCGACACGACAGAAGTCGATCGCCCGGCGTCGTGTGAGCAAGTACTCACGGCGCTGCTGCATGCCCACGAGGGTACAACAGAGCCGATCGAGCCCCCAACGGCCGGGGTGCTTTGCCGCCGAGGTCGGGAGAACACGGTCTGAACTGCTCAGAAGCGGTCGAGACGCACCGATGCCGGACCGGAGTCGCCGACCAGTTGGACGTCCCCGCCGAAACTCTCCGCGCGATCGGGTTCGACATCCCAGGCCATCGGCAGGCGCGGGAGCGTCAGGCTGAACCGATCGAGCACCGCGGCGCGGAATTCCGCCGGGACCTCGGCGTCGACGTGGCGTTCGGGGCCGGTGTAGAAGCCGGTCGCCCGGATGTCCAGTGCGCCGTCGACGACGGAGAGGTCGACGGAGACACTCACGCGCACCTTGGGGCCGTCGTAGGACGACGCCGACGGCGGGTCGGCGGGATCGAGCCCGTCGCCCGGCGGCAGTGCGACCGTGCCGGTGAGCACGACGCCGGTCTCGCGACTGACGATGCCGTCCTGGGGCCCGCCTGCGCCGGCCGTGTCGTCCGGCCCCGGGGTGCTGACGGTCAGGTCGACGATGCGCAGATATCGGGCCAGGGTGACGGCATCGAGGCGGGTGTATGCCGAGATCGAGCCGGTGTGGAGAACATCACTCGCCGAGAATCCGCTGCCGTCGGCCACGTCGAACGGGCCGAGAGAGGCACCCAGCTCACCGCGGCAGACGCCGCGGGCGGGCGGACATCCGGGTAGTTCGACGCCGCGGGCGGCGATCGTGGCCCCGTCGAAGTGGCCGGCGGACGACTGCGAGGTGAACGGGAAACCCGCGATGGTGACCTCGGGATCGAATGTCACGCGGGGGGATTGGGCGAGGGCGCGGGAGAACTGATGCTCCCCGCGAACGGCGGCCCCGACGTCGACGCCGAGCGCGACCCCCGCGGCGGCCAGGGCGGCGACCACACCGATGACAAGCACTTTCCGGATGCGCGGCATGCTCGGCCGATCACCCTCCCCGTCGTGGTCATCCGGCGGTCGTGGTCGCCTTGTTAACAGGTGAGCGCGCCGGTGGCGCTATTCTGTCACCTATCTCGCACACGTTGGTAAGGCGGCGTAAACAATCGCCGAGCCACGCGCGGGTGGCGTTCACGTCGTGGTGAGCGATCTGGATGGTCCGGGACGGGGACGAACGAGATCGGAGTGCTGGGTGGATCTCTTGTTGTTGACGGCCGACCCGAATCCGGAGTCGGTCTTGCCGTCGTTGTCGCTGCTCGCGCACACGGTGCGGACCGCTCCGACCGAGGTGTCGTCACTCATGGAGGCGGGGAACGCCGATGTGGCGCTGGTCGATGCCCGCGCCGACCTGGCGGCGGCCCGCGGGCTGTGCCGCCTGTTGGGCAGCACCGGCTCCTCGGTGCCGGTCGCGGCGGTGCTGACCGAGGGCGGGCTGGTCGCGGTCAACGCGGACTGGGGCATCGACGAATTCCTGCTGCCGGGTACCGGTCCGGCCGAGCTCGACGCCCGGTTGCGCCTGCTCGTGGTCCGTACCCGCGGGGTTGCTGCGGAGGAGTCCTCGGGCAAGGTCACGCTGGGGGAACTCGTCATCGACGAGGGGACCTACACCGCACGCCTGCGCGGACGTCCGCTCGACCTGACCTACAAGGAGTTCGAGCTCCTGAAGTATCTGGCGCAGAATGCGGGTCGCGTGTTCACGCGCGCCCAGCTGCTCCAGGAGGTGTGGGGGTACGACTTCTTCGGCGGCACCCGCACCGTCGACGTCCACGTCCGTCGACTCCGCGCCAAACTCGGCAGCGAGCACGAGTCGCTGATCGGGACCGTCCGCAACGTCGGATACAAGGCAGTCCGTCCGACGCGTGGCCGGGCGCCCGCGGCCGACGCCGACCTGTCCGAGGACGCATCCGGTCCCGATGCGGTCGGCACCGATGACTTCGACGACGCGCTCGACGGTCCCGATCCGTTCGACGAGGAGTTCAGTGCCAGTGCCGGGAACTGAGGACCCGCAGGTGCGTCGAGGCGCACTGCCCGACGACGTCGCTGATTTCGCTCACCGGCTGGTGCGCGAGGCGAACGACTCCGATGGTGTCGCCCCGCTCTCGGAGGGGGCGGTCGCCGCGATCGACGCGCCCGAGGGTTCACCGATCGTGCACGTCTGGTCGAAGGCCGGGTACGCCGTCATCGTCCCCGGTCGCGACGGCGAGCCGGCGATGATCGAGGCGGTTGTCGACCCGGCGCACCGACGGGAGGGACATGGCCGGGCGTTGCTCGACGCGGCGTTCGGGGCCGCGCCCGAAACGGGGTCCGAGGTCCGGGTGTGGGCTCATGGGGATCTGCCTGGCGCGGTGGCGCTCGCCGCGGCGATGGGGCTGACGAAACGTCGCGAACTGCTGCAGCTGCGCCGCCCGGTCGGACCCGGCCACGAACTCCCCGAACTCGTCGTCGACCCGACGGTCGACCTGCGGACCTATGCCGGACCGGCCGATGACGCCGAGATCCTGCGGGTGAACAACGCGGCCTTCGACTGGCATCCCGAGCAGGGTGGCTGGTCGCCGGAGCAGATCCGTGAACGGGTTGCCGCCGACTGGTTCGATCCGGCGGGTTTGTTCCTCGCCTTCGACCGTGCCGGCGACGGATCGGGCGGGGGAGATGGCAAGCTCCTCGGGTTCCACTGGACGAAGCGGCACGACGCGGACCTCGGCGAGGTGTACATCGTCGGCGTCGATCCTGCGGCGCAGGGTCGCGGACTGGGTCGGTTGTTGACGCTCGCCGGCCTGCATCACCTTGCGCGCGAGGGCGTCTCGGAGATCAACCTCTACGTGGAGGGTGACAACGTCGCCGCGCTGCACACCTACGAGCGCCTCGGGTTCACCCGATACGCCGTCGACGTCGCCTACGGCTGAGGCTGCCCGAGTGCGGCGCCGATGGCGTCGACGACGTCGCCGATGTGGGGCTCGCGAACCACAGACAGGTGATTGCACTCGAGACGGAGGACGTCGACGTCCCCGGTCACGATGTGCCGCCGCCACACCGACGGGTCGTCACGATTCTCGCTGCCCTGCACCACGAGCGCGCGACCGGTGTACGGGCGGGGGCGGTGCAGCCGCGCCACCCGGACACCGAGTTCCTCGAGTGCCTGCGCGTCGGCGGTCGGCGAGGTTCTCACCACACCGGCGAGCGGAACCCGAATTCGTCGGCGCCACGATTCTTTCCGGGGGAGCGGTTCATATGTGGTGGCCGTCGTGAGGGACGGGTCGGCGCGCTTGGCGCGATGCAGCACCCGCGGTGGGACGAACGTGTCCACCACGACGACCAGATCGACATGGTGCCCGTCGGCCTCGAGGCGTCGCGCGGCCGCCGGTCGTCGGGCAGGCCACCGGGCGGTCTCGCCGGTGGGGCGAGGGCAGGAGCCCGCCCCGGGTGTGCGGGCCGATTCGCGCGAGCCCGACGATCCGTCCTGTAGCCAGGTGCCTAAGTCTCGAATGTCGGGTTACGCAGATCACGTACGATCACGCATGGGCAGGTCGCACCCCGTCTGCCTTGGCCAGTTCACCTGTCGTTCATCTTTTGGAGGGGATCAGTCCACCACGCCCCCATAGCTTTCCACTCGGACACTCCGGAGCCGACGCCAGTCGGTGCGGGGAACGCGAACGGAAAGGCAACACCAGCGGTGAAAATCAATCGGAACGGCGCCCTGGCGTCGGTGTCGGCGATCGCGGCACTGACACTCGTCACGGCGTGCGGCGGTGGGGGAAGCGAACAGACTGTCAGCGGCGAGGGCTCGACCGCGCAGCAGAAGGCCATGGAGCACTTCAGCCAGGTCCTCACCGACAACAGCGACATCGTGCTCGACTACACCGGCAGCGGCTCGGGCGACGGCATCAAGAAGTTCATCGCGGGCGACGTCGACTTCGCCGGCTCGGACTCGGCCCTCAAGGACGACGAGGTCACCGACGCCACCGCACGTTGCAACGGCAACGCCCCCTGGCACCTCCCGCTGGTCGTCGGCCCCGTCGCGGTCGCCTACAACCTCGACGGTGTCGAGGACCTCAAGCTCAACCCCAGCGTCATCGCGCAGATCTTCAACGGCAAGATCACCACCTGGAACGATCCCAAGATCGCCGCGCTGAACCCCGGCGTGACGCTGCCCACCACCGACATCGTGCCGGTGTACCGCTCGGACAGCTCGGGCACCACCGACAACTTCCAGCGCTTCCTGGAGAACTCGGCCCCCGCTGACTGGCCGTACGAGCACAGCAAGGAATTCGCACCCAAGGGTGTCGGTTCCGGTGCCTCGAAGTCGACCGGCGTCGGCGACACCGTCAAGAAGACCCCCGGTTCGATCACCTACGTCGAGTGGGGCTTCGCCACCGAGAACGATCTCGGTGTCGCCCAGGTCGACTTCGGTGCCGGCCCGGTCGAATTGAACGCGGAGAGCGCGGGCAACGCGCTCGAGTCGCTGGCCTTCGCCGATCCGGCCAGCAAGGACCTCGTCGTCGACACCGACGCGCTGTTCGCCTCGAAGGCCCCGGGTGCGTACCCGCTGCTGCTCACCCCGTACTCGATCGTCTGCTCCGCGGGCTACGAGGACGAGGCCACCAGCCAGACGCTGAAGGACGCGTTCACCGCGGTCCTGAACGACGGCCAGGCCGGTCTCGAGGAAATCGGCTACGTGCCGGTCCCCGACGCCTACAAGACCAAGCTGCAGGGAACCATCGACTCGCTGTCCGGTGGGTCCGGGAACGCCTGATCAATCCCCTCAGATCGCGTGCGCGGGGCCGCCTCGGTTGCGGCCCCGCGGATGTGGTTGACACACTGACACGACATTTCGCGTGTCCACGAGACGGCGGGAAGTGACTCAATGACCAGAGCCGAATCACAAGAAGGACGCATGACCTCGCTGAGCAAAGAGGGTGGCACGACTCCGCCGGACACCGGCGAGTTCCGCCCCACCGGGTCATCGCCCGACCAGCCCGAATCCTCGCTTCATTCGGCCGCGCATCACCGCGTCGCCGACCGGGTGTTCCGCACCCTGGCCGTCGGCTCGGGTTTCGTGGTCTCGATCGTCATCGGGCTCATCGCACTCTTCCTTCTGGCGCAGGCGATCCCGTCGCTGGCGAAGAACGAGGAGAACTTCTTCACCTACACCGGCCAGTGGATCACCAGCGGTGATCAGCTCGCCTTCGGAATCCCGCAGCTCTTCTACGCGACAGTCGTGGTGTCGGTCATCGCGCTGCTGATCGCCATGCCGGTCGCGCTCGGTATCTCGATCTTCCTGACCGAATACGCGCCGAAGCGGTTCGTCGGACCGATCACCTACACCGTCGACCTCCTCGCCGCGGTCCCCTCGATCGTGTACGGCCTCTGGGGCATCCTCGTGCTCGGCCCGGCGCTGGTGCCGGTCAACGAGTGGCTCGTCGGCAATCTCGGCTTCCTGCCGTTCTTCCAGGAACCCACTCAGGTCGCCAACATGAGCACCGGCGGAACGCTCCTGACCGCGGGCATCGTGCTCGCCGTCATGATCCTGCCGATCATCACCGCCGTGACCCGCGAGGTCTTCATGCAGACCCCGAAGGGCCACCGCGAGGCGGCACTGGCGTTGGGCGCCACCAAGTTCGAGGTCGTCAAGGTCGCCGTGCTGCCGTTCGGGTTCTCCGGCTACATCTCCGGTTCGATGCTCGGCCTGGGACGCGCGCTCGGTGAGACGATGGCGCTGCTGCTCATCATCTCGACCGTCGGCCCCATGAACTTCAACCTCATGGAGAGCGGCGAGACCTTCGCGACGAAGATCGCCAACAACGCGGCGGAGTTCGACTCCCCGGCCAAGACCGGCGCCTACATCTCGGCCGGCCTGACCCTGTTCGTCCTGACCTTCATCGTCAACGCCGCCGCCCGCGCGGTCGTCGCCGGAAAGAAGTGACCATGTCTGTGACCACGACATCTTCCGCCGCCGATCCGGTCAAGAAGCCTTCTGGCTTCACCCCGATGTCCGGGCGCCGGCGATTCACCGACGGGACCGTGCGCGTCGCCGTCATGGCCGCCCTCCTGCTGGCGCTGGTTCCCCTGCTCTGGCTGGTCTTCACGCTGGTGTCGCGCGGTATCGGCGCGATCATCGACATCGACTGGTGGACCCAGGCCGAGCGTCGCGGCGGTGCGGCCAACGCGATCATCGGCACCCTGATGCAGACCGCGCTGGCCGCGGTCATCTCCATCCCGCTCGGCATCTTCGTCGCCATCTACCTGGTGGAGTACGCGACCAAGAAGTCGCTCCTCGCGCGTGTCACCACCTTCATGGTCGACATCCTGTCGGGTGTGCCCTCGATCGTCGCCGCGCTGTTCGTCTACGCGGTCTGGCGCACCACCCTCGGATTGCCCCGCTCGGGATTCGTGGTCGCGATCGCGCTGGTGTTGCTGATGGTCCCGCTCGTGGTGCGCGCCACCGAGGAGATGCTCAAGATCGTCCCGCAGGATTTGCGCGAGGCGTCGTACGCCCTCGGCATCCCGAAGTGGAAGACCATCGTGAAGATCGTCCTGCCGACGGCGCTGTCGGGCATCGTCACGGGCGTCATGCTCGCCATCGCCCGAGTGATGGGCGAGTCGGCACCAGTGCTGATCCTCGTCGGTGCGACGCGTGCGATGAACTGGAATCCCTTCGACGGCAACCAGCAGTCGTTGCCGCTGATGATGGTGCAGCAGTACAACAACGGGCCGGGCGCCTTCGACCAGGTGTGGGGAGCGGCGCTGACGCTGGTCATCCTCGTGGCCATCGTCTACTTCGGCGCCAAGGCGGTGTCGAAACTCTTCGCCCCCAAGACCTCCTGACCTCCCACCCTTCTCGGGTCATCTTTTCCAGAACGGACCAATGCCATGGCCAAGCGCCTCGACATCAAAGACCTGAACATCTACTACGGCGACTTCCACGCGGTCAAGGACGTCACCCTCGAGGTGCCGCCCCGCTGCATCACCGCCTTCATCGGCCCTTCGGGCTGCGGTAAGTCGACCGTGCTGCGAACCCTCAACCGCATGCACGAGGTCACCCCGGGTGCCTACGCCAAGGGCAGCGTGCTGCTCGACGGCGAGGACATCTACGGCAAGACCGTGGACCCGGTGAGCGTGCGCGCGACCATCGGCATGGTGTTCCAGCGGCCGAACCCGTTCCCGACGATGTCGATCCGCGACAACGTCGTCGCCGGGCTGCGTCTGCAGGGTGTGCGGAACCGCTCACAGCTCGACGACGTCGCCGAGAAGAGCCTGCGCGGCGCCAACCTCTGGGAAGAGGTCAAGGATCGCCTCGACAAGCCGGGCGGCGGGCTGTCGGGTGGTCAGCAGCAGCGTCTGTGCATCGCCCGCGCCATCGCGGTCTCTCCCGACGTCCTGCTCATGGACGAGCCGTGTTCGGCGCTCGACCCGATCTCGACGCTGGCCATCGAGGACCTGATGGGTGAACTCAAGAAGGAGTACACCATCGTCATCGTGACCCACAACATGCAGCAGGCCGCTCGCGTCAGCGACCAGACCGCGTTCTTCAACCTCGAGGCGGTCGGCCAGCCGGGACAGCTCGTCGAGATCAACGACACCGAGACGATGTTCTCGAACCCGACGAAGAAAGAGACCGAGGACTACATCTCCGGCCGCTTCGGCTGAGCCTCCGCGCGCGAGCAGGCCCGCTCACCCGTCCGGGGGAGCGGGCCTCGTCGTGCCTGGGTCGTCGTGTCGGGGTGTCACATGTTGAGCAGCAGGACCACCAGCAGGGCGACCAGCGACGCGGTCACACCCAGGTAGGCCAGGATCTTGCGGCGGTGGGCGGCAGCCTCTGCGTCCTCGTCGGTCACCGCATTGAAATCGGGCTCGGTCGGATAGTGCTGGGCCATGTCGCCACCCTAACGACGACCTCGGCGCGTGTGAAATCTCCTCGACGTCGTTGGGGCTCAGATATTCACGGACATGAAAAAAGGCCGAGATTCAGTGTCGGAAACTGAATTCTCGGCCTCTTTCGGTGTGGTCCTCGCTCGATGATCAGCACCGAGCGAGAGAAATCACCCCACGCTCTGGAACTGCTCCGGGGTCTTGCCCGTCGCGGTGAACACCACGCGGCGCCCGATGAGTACGGCGTGGTCGGCGAACCGTTCGTAGTAGCGGCCGAGCAGGGTCACGTCCACCGCGGCGGCGACGCCGTGCTTCCACTCGCGGTCCATCAGGACGGTGAACAGGTGGCGGTGGAGGTCGTCCATGGCGTCGTCGTCTTCCTGGAGACGAAGGGCGGCCTGCGGGTCGCTGGTCACGAGGACCTCATGTGCGTTCTTGGCCAGGGTGACGGCCAGGCGGCCCATCTCGGCGAAGTAGCCGTTGACCTCCTCCGGCAGTGCCTTGGCGGGATGCCGGCGGCGGGCGACCTTGGCGACGTGGAGCGCCAGTGCACCCATCCGATCGGCGTCGGCGACGATCTGGAATCCACTCACGACTCCACGCAGGTCACCGGCGACCGGGGCCTGCAGGGCGAGGAGCGCGAAGGACTGTTCCTCCGCGCGAGCCGTCAGCCGGCTCATCCGGTCGGTGTCCCCGATGACCTCTTCGGCGATGGCGAGATCGGCCTGCAGCAGTGCCTGCGTGGCGCGCGCCATCGCGGTGCCGGCGAGCTCGCACATCTCACCCAATACCGAGGTCAGCGCCTCGAGTTGCTCTTGATAGGCGGTACGCATGGTCCCAGGATACGTGCGTGATCACTCCAGGCCGACTCCGACCGATGAACGTCCAGTGAACGTCGGGTGCAGATCCGTCCACCTGCGAGTGCACCGACACCCTGAGATCACGTGCAGGTGGTGTCGCCCGCGTTCGTGATGGCCAGGTCGTTGGGCAGATTGCCGGTGTTCTCCGCAGGTGCGAGCTGGTTCGCCGTCAGGGTCGCCCCGGAGGCCGGTACCGACTCCAGGGAGCCGCTGAAATCCGCACCGACGATGAGCTCGACACCCGACTTGACCGTGCGGTCGAGCTGGATGCTCGCGTTCGGGAACATCTCGGCCAGCGTCGCGGCGGCGTCGCGCTGTCCCGGCCCGTAGCGCACGACGGTGTCGTCCCGGTTCTCCGAGGCATCGGCGACACCCCGAACGTCGAAACCGTACGGCGTGAGCTGCTCGGACACCTCGGTGGCGAGGCCCGTCTGGCCCGTGCCGTTGAGAACCCGGACGCCGACATTGCCGGGGTTCTGGGCGGTCGCGGTCACGGGTCCGGGAGCACTGGCGTTCGAGTCGGTGCTCGGTGCGCCGGGACTCGTCGGCGCCTTCGACGACGACGGCGGCTTCTTGCGCGCCTGCTCGCCGGGGAGCGGCAGGTCGTCGATGATGGCGTCGAAGATCGCATCGATGTCGTCGGTGCGCGGGATCTCGTTGTTGGCGCCGTCGGTGGAGGTACCTGACGTCGGGATCGTCAGGAACGAGACGCGGCCGGCCTCGATGCCCTGCATCGACTCGGCCAGGTTGATCAGCGACTGGGTGTCGACGCCGTCGACGTAGCTGTATTCGATGAACGTGTTGACGATCCCGTTGAGTTTGTTGGGGTTCGACAGCACATTGCCCGACAGGCTCGACCGCAACAGGGACGACATGAAGAGTTGCTGGCGTTTGATCCGGCCGTAGTCGCCGTTGCCCTCCGTGCTGATGTTGCGGGCACGAACGTAATTCAGTGCGCGCCGGCCGGTCAGCTTCTGCTTGCCCGGCTTACGCAGGATCTGGCCGATCTCGTAGTCGTAGAGCGGGACCGTCGAGCAGACCTCGACGCCGCCGATCGCGCGGACGACCTTCTCGAAGCCGTAGAAGTCCATCCCGATGAAGTGGTTGATGTTGAGCCCGCTCATCGCGGTGATCACGCGAACGAGACACTGCGGACCGCCGTAGAAGTAGACGCTGTTGAGCTTGACGCCGGACTGGGCCGGCATCTCGGCGCCGTACTCACCGGTCTCGTTGTCCCACGCGTTGCACGCCGGCTGATCCACCTGCAGGTCGCGCGGGAACGACACCGCGACGACGCGACTGCGGTTGGCCGGGATGTTCACCAGGATGACGGTGTCCGAACGGGCGCCCTCGGCGTCGGCGGTGGTGCCGGCGCCGACCCTGGAGTTCTGGCCACCGCGGGTGTCGGTACCGACGATGAGGTAGGTCTCGTCGCCGTACTGGGCGTCCTTGTTCCGGATGTTCTGGTCGTCGGGGTCGACGGCGGTGACGTTGCGCCAGTTGCCGTTCCACGACTGCAGGTAACCCCAGACGAAGCCGGTGCCGACGAGTGCGAGCACGCACGCGATGGCGACCAGTATCCGTCCGGTCGCGGCGGTCTTGCGCAGCATCGCGCCCTGCCGGTCCTCGTGGCGCCCGGGGTGGCGACGAGGCGCCGAACGCAGGGCGAGGGGCTCGGTGAGGTCGGGTGTGCGTTCCAGCGGAGGCTGCGGGGCCGGCGGTCCGGCCGGGCCGCCGGCGACCGGCTCCTGGGCGCGGGATTCCTCGATCACCCGCTTCTCGGTCGCGCGATCGGACAGGTCGGGCGCGGCGTCGCCGACGGTGGGGATCTTCTGGGTGACGTCGTTGTCGAAACGATGGACGGTGGTCGGGCGGTCGTCGGGCGCCGGCTGCGGAGCGGCGGGGACCCGCCCGCGCGGGGCCGACGGGGGCACCGCTTGTCCGAACGGCGGGCCGGGGCGGCGGGACCGCCCGCGGGTCGACGACAGGGGCTCGGAGGTCCGCGACTCCGGACGCGGCGGTGTCGCTCGGCGGGCGCCGGACCGGCCGGAGCCGGTGGGCGGCTCTGACGGTGCCGACTCCTCCGCGTTCATCTGCTCCATGAGCTGGCGGACCGTCAGGCGTGTGCGTCCCCGGACGAACCGATCTGCCGAGCGTGGCTCGCGGAGGCTGGGGTGCGCCGGGGGAGGGGAGCCCTGGTCGGTGGAACCGGGCGCGTCCGGACCGGGGACGGGCTCGAAGTCGTCGCGGGAGCGTCCGGCGCGTCGACCACGACGAGAGCGATCGGCGTCGCCCACCTCGGGGTCGTCCGGGCCCGGTGTCCTACGACTCAATGCACGTTCCTCATGCCCCGTGGTCGTGTCGCGGAGTCACCGCGGATCGGGGCTCGACCAGTGCGGTGCGCACAGAATGGAGGTCCCGGCGGCCGGGACCTCCGCGCAATAGTACTGATCCCACCTGAGAAAGCGTCTCAGCCGGGCACCGGTTGTGACGGTTTTCGCAATCCGGTTCAACCGCCGGAGTGCATGATCTCGGCGCCTGCGGGGATCACGTCCTCGTCGGGGTCGTCGAGCCAGCCGTCCGGCAGCGCGACCTTCGCCGGCGAACCCTGCCGGCCGCGCGGGCCGTGACCGTCGGAGGGGAACGGCGCGTCGGCCGGCAGCTCGGCGAGCAGTTCACGTAGTTCGTCGACGCTGCCGACGAGTGCCATCCGCCGCCGGATCTCCGAGCCGGCCGGGAAACCGCGGAGGTACCAGGCGACGTGCTTGCGGATCTCGCGGCAACCCTTCATCTCGCCGTGGTGATCGACGAGGAGCTGGCAGTGCCGGACCATGATGTCGGCGACCTCGCCCAGGTTCGGCGGCGCCGGAGCGTCGAAACCGCCGAGTTCGGCGGCGAGTTCGGCGAACAGCCAGGGCCGGCCGAGGCAACCGCGGCCGACGACGACTCCGTCGCAGCCGGTCCGGCCCATCATCGCGACGGCATCGGCGGGTTCGAAGATGTCGCCGTTGCCGAGCACCGGCACGGTGGTGACGTGCTCCTTGAGGCGGGCGATCTCGTCCCAGTCGGCCTCACCGGAGTATCGCTGCGATGCGGTGCGCGCGTGGAGGGCGACGGCCGCGGCACCTTCTTCGGCGGCGATCCGGCCGGCGTCGAGATGGGTGCGGTGATCGTCGTCGATGCCGATCCGGAACTTGACCGTCACCGGGATGTCGGTGCCCTCGGTGGCCCGGACGGCCGCCGCGACGATCTTGCGGAACAGCGTGCGCTTGTAGGGGATCGCCGACCCCCCGCCCTTGCGGGTCACCTTGGGGACCGGGCAGCCGAAGTTCATGTCGATGTGGTCGGCGAGATTCTCGTCGACGATCATCTTCGCGGCTTGGTACGTGTACTCCGGGTCGACGGTGTAGAGCTGCATCGACTGCGGGTTCTCGTCGGGTCCGAAGGTCGTCATGTGCATCGTGACCGGGTGCCGCTCGACGAGCGCGCGCGCCGTGACCATCTCACAGACGTACAGCCCGGAGACGGTTCCGGTGCGGGCGAGCTCGAGTTCGCGGCACAGCGTCCGGAACGCGACGTTGGTGACACCGGCCATCGGGGCCAGCACGACCGGGCTGGCCAGTTCGATGGACCCGATACGTAGTCCCTTCGAGACGCTCGCAAGCTCGCTCCTCAGGGAGCTGGGAAGCGAGCCTTCGGTGGTCGAGGGCGCCGGGTGGCTGTCGATGAGGGTGCTCAGGATGCCTGCTGCTCCCGCTTCTTGGCCTCGCGGGCGAGCGAACGGTCGCGCATCTCCTCGAAGCGGATGGTGTCCTTCTCGAGCTGTTCGAGGAAGGCGGCGAGCTCCTCGCGGGTCTTCTCGCCCTCGCTGCTGAAGTCGTCGCGTTCGAAGACGTTCCACTTACGCAGGACCGGCATGACGACCTCTTCGAGGTGCTGACGCAGGTCGTAGATGCCGTGCTTGGCCATGAGCACGCCGTGGCGACGGAAGTTGGGCATACCGGCGCCGGGCATCTGGAAGTTGGTCACGATGTCGGTGACGGCGCGCAGCGTCTGGTCGGGGGAGATGTCGAAGCCCGCACCGCAGATGTTGCGGTAGAAGATCATGTGCAGGTTCTCGTCGGCCGCGATGCGCTGCAGCATCTTGTCGGCGATCGGGTCGTTGCACGCCTTGCCGGTGTTGCGGTGGCTGACGCGGGTCGCGAGTTCCTGGAAGGTCACGTACGCCACGGAATGCAGCAGACCGAGCTCGTCGGCGTGCTCCTCGAGCTCGTCCACGCGTCCGGCGGCAGCCAGCATCGGGTCGTAACCATTGGTCATGTGGATCATCCGCGCCTCTTCGAGGGCGACGGGATCGACGCCGCGGGTGACCACGAGGTAGTCGCGCATGACGATGCCGTGGCGGTTCTCCTCGGCGGTCCAGCGACCGACCCAGTGGCCCCAGGCGGAGTCCATCGAGAAGTTGTCGGCGATGACACGGTGGTACGACGGCAGGTTGTCCTCGGTGAGGAGGTTCGTGATCATCGCGGCCTTGGCGACCTCGTCGAGCTGCGACTGCTCGGGGTCGTAGTCGACGCCACCCAGGGCGGCGAAGTTACGGCCCTCGTCCCACGGCACGTAGTCGTGCGGGTTCCAGTCCTTGGCGATCTTGAGGTGGCGGTTGACGTTGTCCTCGGCAACCGGGGCCAGCTCCTTGAGTAGCTCGAGTTGCGTCAGGTCGCGTGCCATATAGATGTCCTCCGAACGGTGTCCGCGTGTGTCGTCATTGCGTGTCGTCGTCGTGCGTCGTGTCGATCGATCCGCGTGCGTGGCCGGCGGCCACGACCGTGGTTCGCGACGTCGTCGTGGAGAGGTGCGCACCCCGCCCACCGGACCGTGGTGTGTCGGGCCGGGTCCCCCGCGCCGCCCCGTCGCCACTGGTCAAAGTTCTAGCGTACGGCACGCACACCGGTGTCCCAAGTCCGTCGCCTGGGTGTCGTTCACGCCCGCGCGTCGCGTTACGCGTCCGGCCGGTGGTGTCGGTCACGTTGGTACGGGCGACGCCGGAACCGGTGTTCGCGCAGGTCGGCGGGCCCTCAACCGGAACGTGGACGCGAGGCGAACATCGCGCCCGTCGTCTCCATCCACGCCGTGGCCGGTTCGTCGATGGTGCCCAGTTCGCGTGCCTTCTCACACCAGCGCATCGCCGCGCGCCCGAACTCCATCGGGTTGTAGACGTCCTCTTCGCGACTCCACCGGCCGTCGCCGGCGTAGGTGAGGATGGTGATGTTGGTGGCGGTGATGTGTGTCGAGTCGCCCGGATCGCGCATCGGGTTGTCGACTTCGCAGATGACCCGGCCGGTCGGCGCGTCGACCACATGCCACAGCGAGGGGAACCCGGTCATGTGACTGCCGGGGAACGACGTCATCGTCCGCCAGATCCAGGTCCGGATCTCCTCGCGGCCGCGCATGGTGCCCAAGGCGTGCTCGATGTAGTCGGCGTCTTCGGTGAACAGTTCGGCATAGCGATCCCAGTCCCGGCTCACGGCGATCTCGGCGACCGTGCGCTGGAACTGTGCGAAGGCCTCGTCGAGCTCTGCCGGGGTGAATTCGGCGGTCGTCGGGGTCGGGTTCTCGGTGGTTTCCATCGCCGACGATCGTAGAGTCCGCACCGGTGTGGTCCACCGCGTTTCGCGACAATCGGTACCATTCGTCCCCAGCACAGCCACCGCACACGGATCGGTGAGGACGTCATGTACCAGGTAGGGGACCTGATCGCGGGGTACCGCGTCCTCGACGTGCTCGGACGCGGCGGCATGGGCGAGGTCTATCAGGCCGCGCATCCCCGGCTGCCGCGCGCCGACGCCCTGAAGGTGCTCCGCTCGGTCCATGCCGCGGACCCGGTCTTCCGCGCGCGGTTCGAACGTGAAGCCGACATAGTCGCGCCGCTGCACCATCCCAACATCGTGGCCGTCTACGACCGTGGTGTGTTCGACGAGTTGCTGTGGATCGCGATGGAGTACGTGCCGGGCACCGACGCGGCCCGGATGCTCGCCCGGGAGTCGCCCCTCGACCCCGGTCTCGCGTGCACGATCATCGCCGGGGCGGCGGCGGGCCTGGACGCGGCGCACCGGCGCGGCGTCATGCACCGGGACATCAAACCGGCCAACATCCTCATCACGCCGGGCTCGGACGGCGCCACCGACAGCGCCCCGGAGGCCGTCAAGCTCACCGACTTCGGCATCGCCCAGGTCCTCGACGAGGTGACCCACCTGACCGGTACCGGGATCACCATCGGGACCATGCGCTACGCCTCGCCGGAGCAGATCGAGGGGTTGCGCGTCGACGGCCGGAGCGACATCTATTCTCTCGCTGCCACTGCGTACGAACTCCTCACCGGTGCGCCGCCGTTCGATTCGCCGTCGCTGCACGGACTGATGACCGCGCACATGCATCACGAACCCCCGTCGGCGAGCGCCCGCAACCGGGCGCTGCCCGCCGGGGTCGACGCCGTGCTCGCGCGGGCGATCGCCAAGGAGCCGGGTCGTCGTCACCCGACGGCGGGGGAGTTCGCCGCCGCGCTCGCCGACGTCTTCGATTCCCGCGCAACGCTCATCGGCCCGGCGATCCGGCCCGAGCCCCCGACCGAGCCCCCGACCGAGCCCCCGGCCGGGACCCCCGCCCGGCCCGCGCCGGCCGGTCCGGAACCGAGCCCGGGGTTCCGGCACGTCGGCGCCGGCATCGCGGGGAGCACGGGATACACGCCACCGCCTGTGCAACCGGGTCCGTCGCAGATTTGGCCATCCGATGACGATGCGACGCAACCCACTTCCGTCCGCCGGCCTCGCCACCTCGCCGCGATCGCCATCGTGGCGGTGCTCGTCGCCGGGATCCTCGGCGCCGGAATCGGTTTCGCACGCATGTCGGCCACCTCCCTGGACACCCCCGATCCCCCGGACGTGGAGGTCACGACCACCGCTGTCGAACTGACCTGGAACGGCGTGGCCGGGGCCACCGACTACGTGGTCACCCAGAACGAGGACGTGATCTATTCCGGGCCCGCCACCGAGTTCACTGCGCCCCGGCCGGTGCCCGGCATGTACACGTATCAGGTCGCCGCGCATGACGGCGGCCGGGTGTCGGACTTCTCCCGGAACTCCGAACAGGTCGATGTCTTCATGACATGGGGCGAGTTGCAGCCCATCGCCGACCTGTACCACGACCTGATCCCGGCCACGCCGTTGAGCACCAACGGCTTCGACGCGATGCGCTGCTGGGGCGAGGACGGCGATCTCGCGTTCTCGTCGAGCAAACGCACCGTGTCGTGTACCCGCGACGCCGACGCCGCGACCGGCGACGACAGCGGGCGGCCGTCGGACCCGGGTGTGGCGGCGTATCAGGTGATCGTCGACACCTACGAGACCCCGGAGGAAGCGGTCGCGGCGGCGAAGGTGACCGCCCACGACCTCCGCGGCGTCGACTACACCACCGCGCAGGGGCACACCGGCACGCTGTACCTGTCGGACAAGCAGCGGGATCAGGGGCAGGCGATCCTCACCTTCGACGACGGCGACCACGCCCGGTCGGTGGTGTGGGTGGTCGTCCCGGGTGAGCCCGCCGCCGCAGCCGGCGACGTCCTGAGAAGGCTGCCGATCTGATGACTTCACCGACACCCTCGACGTCCCCCACCACGACACCGAGCTCGCGGCGCCGTTTCGAGTCGGGCCCGTGGCTGATCGGGCTGATCGTGCTCGTCGCCGCGGTGGTCGCCGTCGGCGGCTTCGTCGTGGTCCGGTCGGTGACCGCGCCCGACGCGCCGGACACCCCCGGCGGCCTGACCCTGCAGGCGCGACCGGGACGGGTGGTCGCGTCGTGGGACCCGGTGTCCGGGGCGTCGGCCTATCAGCTGCTCCGCGGCGACGGCTACGTCGTCCACCAGGGACCCGAGACCTCCGCCGAGGACGTGAGTGTGCCTGCCGGAGAACATGATTACCGGGTCATCGCGATCCGCGCGGGTGTGTACTCCGAGCCCGGGCCCGTGCAGCGGGTCCGGACGGGCGCGAGCTGGGGGGAGTTCGCGCCGCTGGTGGCGCAGTTCCCGGAGCTGCTCCCGCAGGCCCCCGACACCGCGGCGCAGTGGATGAACACCGAGTGCATCCGCCGATACTCCGGCGGTCGCGACGAGGTCGGGCCGTCGGAGACCGGAGCGGGTCAGGTGCGCACCGTGTTCGTCGTCCGATGTGCCGCGGGCTCGGTCGATCGCCCCTTCGGGGTGTTCTGGTTCGCGTCCCGAGATGCGCTGAACGCGGAGTACTCGCGTTCCTCGGAGACGTCGCGGCCGGTGCGATGGCGGCACGGGACGGGGTTGATCGACGAGAACGGACGCGGGGTCTTCAAGATCACCGACGACCCGTCGCGCGAGCTGGCCATGATCGTCGTCCTCGAAACGGATGGACAGGACATTCTGGACATGGTCGACTCGCTGCCGCTCTGAGCGGGGTTCATCTGGCATCTCGACGCCGTCACGGCTGTGCCGGAACCGACCCCGCAGGGGTCGTCGCGTGCGGCATGATGGCGTGGGGTGCCCACGGGGTCGGGTGCCCGACGTCGAGGGAAGGCGAATCCCATGCAGCGCTTGAGCGGACTGGACGCATCGTTTCTCTACCTCGAGACACGCTCGCAACTGATGCATGTGATCGGTCTGTTCGAGATCGACCCGAGCACCATGCCGGGCGGCTACCGCTTCGACAAGCTCCGCGCCGAGATGGAACGACGCATCGCTGCCATACCCGCGTTCCGGCGGAAACTCGACAACTCGTTGTTCAACATCGACCACCCGGTGTGGATCGAGGACGACGACTTCGACATCGAGCGGCACGTGCACCGGGTCGGCGTGCCGGCCCCCGGCGGCGCCGGCGAGGTCGCCGAACTGTGCGGTCACCTGGCCGGGCAGACGCTCGACCGCGGCAAGCCGCTGTGGGAGCTGTGGATCATCGAGGGTCTCGCCGACGGCCGGGTCTGCGCGATGCTGCGCATGCACCACGCCGGGACCGACGGTGTGACCGGCGCCGAGATGCTCGCCCAGATGTGCACGCTCACGCCCGAACCGCCGGATCTCGACGCCGAGAAGGTGGGGGAGTCGGCCGGCCCGTCGTCGCGCGTCGCGATGGCCGCGGGCGGCGCGGTCAACTACTTCGTGCAGCGGCCCCTCGCCATGGCCAAACTGCTCCCCCGCACGCTTGGCGTGCCCGTCGGCTGGTTCCGTCGGGCACAACAGGATTCGGCGATGCCCGCACCGTTCCGTGCCCCACGCACCCGGTTCAACGCGCCCATCACCCCGCACCGCAGCATCGCCGTCACCCAGCTCTCGCTCGACGATGTGAAGCGAGTGAAAGACCACTTCGAGGTGAAGCTCAACGACGTCGTGCTCGCGATGGTCGGCGGGGCACTGCGCACCTATCTGCTCGGTCACGACGAGCTCCCCGATCGTCCGCTGGTCGGGATGGTCCCGGTCTCGGTGCACGGCGCCGACGAGAAGGACCTCGTCGTCGAGGGCACCAACAAGGTGACCGGCATGTTCACCCTGCTGTCCTCCGACGAGCCCGACCCGGTCGCGCGGCTGCGGAAGCAGGCAGAGCTGAGCCGGACCTCGAAGGAGCACCACGCCGAGATCGACGCGAACATCCTGCGGTCCTGGGCGCAGTTCGCTCCCGGTACGACACTGTCCACCGCGATGAAGATCTACGGCGACCGCAACTGGGCGTCGGCGCATCCGCCGGTGTTCAACGTCCTGGTGTCCAACGTCGCCGGCCCGGATTTCCCGCTGTACTTCCTCGGCGCGCGCGTGACCGGCGTCTACCCGCTGGGCCCGATCATGCATGGCCTGGGACTCAACATCACGGTCTTCTCCGCCGACGGCAACCTCAACATCGGCATCGTCGGCTGTACCGATCAGACCCCGGACCCGTGGGCCATCGCGAACGCCTTCGACGACGAGATCAAGCAGCTGCTAGCCGCCTGCGACTGAGGCGAGAGAACCGCATGACCCCTGGTCACGTGTGTTCTCCGAGGAGCGGCCGGAGCTTGCGGAGGGCGCGACCACCCTGCTCGCTAACCCGAAAGAACGACATAACCATTGCTCCCTGAGGTGCGAGGAGCGCCAGCGACGAGCCACGAAGGGCCTGGTGAGACAGGTTGCGGAGCCCTTCGTGGCTCGCTTCGCTCGCACCTCAGGGAGCAGAGATGTGGACGCTCAAGAGTGTTCTGTCGTAGTCCACGACGGCCGCCTGGCCGCAGGTACTGAGGAGCGGCCGGAGCTTGCGCAGGGCGCGACCACCCGCCGCACTAGCCCCCGGCGAGCTGGTCCAGCCAGACCCGCGCCGACGCATCCGAGGGTGAACGCCAGTCGCCGCGCGGGGACAGCGACCCGCCCGATCCGATCTTGGGGCCGTTGGGCATCGCCGAGCGCTTGAACTGATTGCCCATGAACCGCTTCAGGAACACCGCGAGCCAGTGCTCGATGGTCGCGGTGTCGTACTCGTTGCGCTTGTCCTCGGTCAGCAGATCCGACCACGGGCCACGGCTGCGGTCACCCCACGCCTGCCGCGCGAGATAGGCGATCTTGCTCGGGCGATAACCGAAGCGCGTCAGGTGATAGAGGAAGAAGTCGTGCAGCTCGTAGGGGCCGACGGTGTCCTCGGTGCTCTGGATCCGGCCGTCGTCGCCGGCGGGGACGAGTTCGGGGGAGATGACGTCGTCGAGGATCTCGACCAGCGTCTCGGTGGTCTCGGCGGTGTGGTGCCCGCTGGTGATCATCCACCGGATCAGGTGCTGGATCAGGGTTTTCGGCACCGACCCGTTGACGTTGTAGTGCGACATCTGGTCGCCGACGCCGTAGGTGCACCATCCGAGCGCGAGTTCGGAGAGGTCGCCGGTCCCGAGCACGATGGCGCCGTTGGCGTTCGCGAGCCGGAACAGGTGTGAGGTCCGCTCACCGGCCTGCACGTTCTCGAAGGTGACGTCGTAGACCTTCTCGCCGCGCGCGTACGGATGGTCGAGGTCGGCGAGCATCTGCTCACAGGACGGCCGGATGTCGATCTCCGCGCCGCTCACCCCGAGCGAGTTCATCAGCGCGTGGGCGCGCCGCAGTGTCGGGCCGCCGGTCGCGAAGCCGGGCATCGTGTAACCGAGGATGTTGGTGCGCGGCAGACCGAGTCGATCGAAGGTGTCGACCGCGACCAAGAGTGCGAGCGTCGAGTCCAGCCCGCCGGACACCCCGATGACGATCTTCTCCAGACCCGTCGAGCGCAGTCGTTGGGCCAGTCCCTGGACCTGGATGGAGCGGACCTCCGCGCAGCGTTCGTCGCGGTCGGCGGAATCTGCTGGGACATAAGGGAATCGGGGAACCACCCGCCGGACGACATCGTCGTCGGACAGGTCGCCGAAGTCGAAACCGATGCGACGCAACGACTTCAACCGGTCGGAGTGATCGCCGACCTGGTCCCGGAGGCTGATCATCCGCATGCGTTCCTGCCGCAGGCGGTCGAGATCGATGTCGGCGGTGATGATCTGGTCGATCGTCGCGAACTGTTCACTGCGGGCGAGGAGCGAACCGTTCTCGGTGATGAGGGCATCGCCGTCCCAGGCGAGGTCGGTGGTCGACTCGCCGTACCCGGCAGCGACGTACACGTGGGCCGAGATGGTCCGCGCGGAATGCCCGGTGCACAGGTTGGTGCGGTAGCTCTCCTTGCCGATGGTGACCGGGCTGCCCGACAGGTTGGCCAGCACGGTCGCGCCGCCGAGAGCTGCCCATGTACTCGGTGGGATCGCCACCCAGCCGTCTTCGCAGATCTCGACGAACAGTGCGAAACCCGGCAGGTCGCGGGCCTCGAACACGAGATCGGCACCGAACGGGACCTCGTCGTCGCCGATCCGCACGGTCGTGGGGACCGCGTCGCGCGCCGCGGCGAAGAAGCGCTGCTCGTAGAACTCGCGGTAGTTCGGCAGGTACGACTTCGGGACCACCCCCAGGACCGCGCCGTCGTGGATCACGGCGGCGCAGTTGTACAGGCCGTCACCCACGCGCATCGGCAGTCCGACGCAGAGAACCGGCTTCAGCCCGGCACTGGCCGTCACGATGTCGTCGAGTGCGGTGCGGCAAGCGTCGAGGAGGGCGTCCTGGTGGAAGAGGTCGTCGACGCTGTACCCGCACAGCCCGAGTTCGGGGAAGACGACCAGGCAGGCGCCGTCGTCAGCGGCCTGCGTCGCCAGTTCGACGGTGCGCGCGGCGTTGACCGCGGGTTCGGCGAGCGTCAGGACAGGTACGGCTCCGGCGACGCGGGCGAATCCGTTTGCGTAGACAGACACTCCGACACCCTAATCGCGGACAGGCCGTCGTGCGGGGTCCGCCGAACGCGCCGGCCGGGTGCAGCGCTAGGACCGCCACCACGTGTCGTCGACCTCGACGGGGGTGGTGCGCTTGTGCCGGTTGCGGTGCCAGGCCGCCTCGATCTTCTCCGCCGCGTCCTCGGGGATCTCGCGCCCCTCGAGGTAGTCGTCGATGTCGTCGTAGCGCAGGCCGAGTTCGTCCTCGTCGGTCTGTCCGGCCTTCTCGTCCAGCAGGTCGGCGGTCGGGACCTTCTCCCACAGCTGCTGCGGCGCATCCAGGTGGCGCAGGAGGGCACGCCCCTGCCGCTTGTTCAGGCCGGAAAGCGGCAGCACGTCGGCCGCACCGTCGCCGTGTTTGGTGAAGAAGCCGGTGACGTTCTCGGACGCATGATCGGAGCCGATCACCAGCAATCCGCGGTCACCGGCGAGGGCGTACTGCGCGACCATGCGGTGCCGCGCCTTGGCGTTGCCCTTGGTGAAGTCGGTGAGCCGGGTGCCGGTGGCCTGTTCGATCTCGTCGTCGAGGGCATCCACGCCGGGTGCCACGTTGACGGTCACGACCTCGTCGGCGCCGATGAACTCGAGGGCCGCGGCCGCGTCGTCCTCGTCGTGCTGCACGCGGTAGGGCAGCCGCACGCCCATGAAGGTCGCGTCACCGCCGTCGGACCGGATGCGTTCGGCGGCGAGCTGGGCGAGCTTCCCGGCCAGGCTGGAGTCGACGCCGCCGGAGATGCCGAGTACGTAACCCCTGGCGCCGGTGGCGCGGAGGTAGTCGACGAGGAATCCGACCCGCCGCTCCACCTCCTCGCCGGGGTCGATCGAGGGCTTCACGGCGAGGGCGTCGATGATGGTTCGCTGGATCTCACGCATGGTCCCAGTGTGCGCCATCGGTCACTCCTCGCGTGGGATCCGCACGCCGACGAGGTGGGCTTCGGGGTCCGGGGCCATCCCGATCCGGTCCCACTCGTGGGAGATGCCGACGACCGCATAAGCCGAGGTGGGGAAGCGTTCGATGTACCCGTGCGGATCGAGCGTCAGTGCGGTCGACGGCATCCCGGGCTCATGGCCGACGACGAGGACCGTCCGCGCGTCGGCGGGCGCGTGGACGCGGAGGGCCTCCAGGATCTCCTCGGGCGCGCCGCCGTAGATGTCCTCGACGAAGGTCACGGGCGCATCGATGCCGGTTCGGGCGAGCGTCTGGCGCGTTCGCGTCGATGTCGAGCACAGCACCGCGTCGATCCGCAGGCCCTCATCGGCCATCCAGCGCCCGGCGAGGGCGGCCTGCCGATCGCCGCGCTCGGCCAGCGGACGGTCGTGGTCGGGCGTCGCGGGCGGATAACCCGACTTGCCGTGCCGCATCAGGACCAGCGTGCGGGTCCGGCTCATGCGGCGCCGTGCCGGCCACGGTCCCGGGCGTGGGATTCGGACCCCGACTCGGCGCCGATCATCCGCAGGACCCGCACGGTCGCGCGCCAGGCGGCGGCCTCCTGGCGGAGGTAGGCCGCGTGCTCGTCGTGACCGCGGGCCTCGGCCTCGTCGGCGGCGACGTCGAACTCCAGGTACTCGTCCACGGCACAGTCGATGAGCTCACCCACCGAGGTGCAGTCGGTGCAGGCCACCTCGATCGCGGCGGCGTCGAGGGTGGCCAGTCGTTCCAGATCTGACCGATAACGCATGGGTTCGAATCTACGTTGTCCGGGCAGGCCGTTGGTGTTACGACACCGTCGATGTCGCCCGGGGCGACCCCGGCCGGGACCGCGACCGCGGCTCACCGCCGTTACCCTGGGGATCGTGCACACCTGGGTACCCGCGCTCCTCGCGGTGCTGGCCGCGTTGTTGATCGCCGCCGGTACCGTGTTGCGCCAGCGCGCCTCCCGGGTCAACGGTGCGATCACCCCGGGATGGTGGGCCGGAGCGGCGATCGCGCTGTGCGGCTTCGGTTTGCAGGCCTCGGCACTCGGACTCGGCTCGATCCTCCTCGTGCAACCCCTCGTCGTCCTCGCCGTGCTGTTCGCCCTTCCGCTCGAGGCGTGGGCCGATCACCGACATCCGGCCCGCATCGAGTGGGCCTGGGGCGGGGTTCTCGTCGCGTGCGTGGTGACGTTCCTGATCGTGGCGCGTCCCGAACCGTCGATGCGACGCCCCGATGCTCTCCTGCTGTGGGGCACCGTGGGAGCGGTCATCGGCGTCGTGGTCGCGCTGGTGATCCTCGCCCACCGCTCGAGTCCGCACTACAAGGCACTGTTCTACGGGCTCGTCGCCGGCATCCTGTTCGGCGTGTCGGCGTTGCTGGTGAAGACCGTGATCTACCAGATCACGCACCACTTCTGGCGTACCTTCGTCCACCCCGAGATCTATCTCTTCGTGCTGGTGGTGGTCTGCGCCATCCTCGCCCAGCAGATGGGGTTCGGGGCCGGTGATCTGCAGACGTCGTTCCCGTCGATGACCGTCGCCGAGCCGGCCGTCGCGATGGTGCTCGGTGTGCTGCTGCTCGGTGAGAATCTGAAGGTATCGGTACCGACCGCGCTGTTCCTGGGGATCGTGCTCGCGATCATGGTGCGCGCCGTATGCGAACTCGCGAAGCTGTCGGCCGTGCGCGGATACGAGCAGGCCGTGGCGGCGGAGGAGTCCGCCGCAGCCGACGCGGGCCCGGCGGCGGGCGCGACGTCGCGACCAGCGGGTTGACCGGCCGCGTCGACGTCAGGCGTGCTCAGATCTCCTGGGAGATTCCCTCGGCCCACTCGGCGGCCTGTTTCGCCGGCTTGATGGGCGAGGAGTTGTCGTGGCGGGCG
Organism: Gordonia sp. p3-SID1431; assembly: GCF_025143765.1. Classification (NCBI taxonomy): domain Bacteria; kingdom Bacillati; phylum Actinomycetota; class Actinomycetes; order Mycobacteriales; family Gordoniaceae; genus Gordonia; species Gordonia sp. p3-SID1431. The sequence goes on along the minus strand of NZ_JAMBDT010000011.1, from coordinate 15,401 downwards.
TGCTCGCCGACCTGGACCGCGCCGCGCTTGGTGAGCATCTCGGCGACGATCTCGCCGCCGCGGTTGAACGTGTCGTAGATCGAGTCCCCGAGACCGAAGACCGCGAAGCGGAGACCGGTGAGGTCGGGGTTCACGCTCTCGAGTTCGTCGGCGAAGGGCTCGGCACCGGTCGGCAGCTCGCCTTCGCCGTAGGTCGAGCACACGATGACGAGGAAGTCCTCGGGGTCGAGGTCCTCGACCGCGTACTCGCTCATGTCGTAGATCGACGGATCGTGGTCGGCGGCCAGCGTGTCGGCGATGGCGTCGGCGACGAGCTCACCGTTCCCGGTTTCGGTTCCGTAGAGGATGACGACCGACATGTGAACTCCTCTCGACGTCGGCGTTTTCGCTAAGCGAGGGTAGCCTAACCCGCCCGTCGAGGCGAAATCCCAGTTGAGAGGGGTTGGAAGAAATACTTGGATGTCCTACTATGTGGTGACACCGGCCATACCCCCCCAACGAAGTCGAAGGTGATCTCCGTGTCCGCTCCTGCTGTCCCCTCGATCCCGCACTACCTGAACGGCAAGCGCGTCACCGCCGAGGGCGGCCGCTTTGCTGACGTCTTCAATCCGAACACCGGCGCCGTGCAGTCCCAGGTTCCGCTGGCGTCCACCGACGAGGTCGCCGCCGCGATCGCGACCGCATCGGCCGCGCAGAAGGAGTGGGCCGCCTGGAACCCGCAGCGCCGCGCCCGTGTCCTCATGCGGTTCGTCGACCTGGTGAACAAGAACGCCGACGAGCTCGCGACCACGCTGTCGCTCGAGCACGGCAAGACCCACGCCGATGCGCTCGGCGACATCCAGCGCGGCGTCGAGGTGATCGAGTTCGCGATCGGCATCCCGCACCTCATCAAGGGTGAGTTCACCGCGGGTGCCGGCGGCGGCATCGACGTGCACTCCATCCGTCAGCCGCTCGGGGTCGTCGCGGGCATCACCCCGTTCAACTTCCCGGCGATGATCCCGCTCTGGAAGGCCGGGCCCGCGCTCGCGTGCGGCAACGCCTTCATCCTCAAGCCCAGCGAGCGCGATCCGTCCGTGCCGGTGCGTCTCGCCGAGCTGTTCACCGAAGCCGGCCTGCCCGACGGCGTGTTCCAGGTCGTCCACGGCGACAAGGAAGCGGTCGACGCGCTGCTGACCCACCCGGACGTCAAGGCGCTCGGCTTCGTCGGCAGCTCCGACATCGCGCAGTACATCTACTCGACCGCGGCCGCCCACGGGAAGCGCTCACAGTGCTTCGGTGGCGCCAAGAACCACGCGATCATCATGCCCGACGCCAACCTCGACCAGGTCGTCGACGCGCTGATCGGTGCGGGCTACGGCAGCGCCGGTGAGCGCTGCATGGCGATCAGCGTCGCGGTCCCGGTCGGCGAGCAGACCGCAGACCGGTTGCGCGCCAAGCTGATCGACCGGGTCAACGCACTGCGCGTCGGTCACAGCCTGGACCCCAAGGCCGACTACGGCCCCCTGGTCACCGCCGCCGCCCTCGAGCGGGTCCGCGGGTTCATCGACAAGGGTGCCGAGGAAGGTGCCGAGGTCGTCATCGACGGACGTGAGCGCGCCAACAACGAGCAGACCTTCGGCGACGAGGACATCTCGAAGGGCTTCTTCATCGGCCCGACCCTGTTCGACCACGTCACCAAGGACATGACCATCTACACCGAGGAGATCTTCGGACCGGTCCTGTCGATCGTGCGTGCCGGCGACTACGAGGAGGCCCTCGCGCTGGCGTCGGACCACCAGTACGGCAACGGTGTCGCGATCTTCACCCAGGACGGCGACGCCGCCCGCGACTTCACGGCCCGCGTCGACGTCGGCATGGTCGGCGTGAACGTGCCGATCCCGGTTCCGGTGGCGTACTACACCTTCGGCGGATGGAAGCGCTCGGGCTTCGGCGACCTCAACCAGCACGGCCCGGCGTCGATCCAGTTCTACACCAAGACCAAGACGGTCACGACGCGGTGGCCGTCGGGCATCAAGGACGGCGCCGAATTCGTCATCCCGACGATGGACTGATCGGCGTTGACGACTTTCGCCGACGCCGCACTCGCCCGGCTCGACGGTGACGAACGTGTCATCGTCGAGACCGCGGCGGGTTTCGCGGCCAAGAAACTGGCGCCGTTCGCGCTCGAATGGGATGCCACGAACCACTTCCCGGTCGACGAGTTGCGTGAGGCGTCGGAACTCGGGATGGGTGCCATCTACTGTTCGGAGGACGCCGGCGGCAGTGGCCTGCGGCGCCTCGACGGGGTGCGCATCTTCGAGCAACTGGCGTACGCCGATCCGGCCGTCGCGTCGTTCCTGTCCATCCACAACATGTGCACGTGGATGGTCGACGAGTACGGCACCGACGAACAGCGTTCGACCTGGGTGCCGCGCCTGGCCACGATGGAGACGGTGGCGAGCTACTGCCTGACCGAGCCGGGTGCCGGCTCCGACGCGGCGGCGCTCGCCACGCGTGCCGAGCGGTCCGGCGACGAGTACGTGCTCACCGGGGTCAAACAGTTCATCTCCGGGGCCGGGTCGTCGGACCTCTACGTCATCATGGCGCGCACCGGTGACGCCGGACCCAAGGGCATCTCCACGTTCTTGGTCGAGAAGGACTCGCCCGGACTGAGTTTCGGGGCCCAGGAGCACAAGATGGGCTGGCATGCGCAGCCCACCGCCCAGGTCATCCTCGACGAGGTGCGGGTGCCCGCGGGCAACCTCCTCGGTGGCACCGAGGGCATCGGGTTCGGCATCGCGATGAACGGTCTGAACGGCGGCCGCATCAACATCGCGGCGTCGTCGCTCGGTGGGGCGCAAGCCGCCTTCGACAAGGCGGCGGCCTATGTCGCGAGTCGCCGCGCCTTCGGGAAGGCGCTCATCGACGAGCCGACGATCCGGTTCACCCTCGCCGACATGGCCACCTCGCTGCAGGCGTCCCGGCTCATGTTGTGGCAGGCGGCGACGGCGCTCGACGACGGCGCGCCCGACAAGGTCGAACAGTGCGCAATGGCGAAGCGTTTCGTCACCGACACCTGCTACGAGGTCGCCGACCAGGCGCTGCAGCTGCACGGCGGATACGGGTATCTCACCGAGTACGGAATCGAGAAAATCGTCCGCGACCTCCGTGTGCACCGCATCCTGGAGGGGACCAACGAGATCATGCGGGTCGTGCTCGGCCGTTCGATCGCGACCCGCTACCGGTCCCTCGCCCCCTGAGGTGCGAGGAGCGTTAGCGACGAGCCTCGAAGGGCTGACACTTCGCTTTAGACAACCACTTTCGTAGGAAGCAGAGACAATGACGACGATCGCCTTCCTCGGCCTCGGCAACATGGGTGGCCCGATGGCCGCCAATCTGGTGAAAGCCGGTCACACCGTCCGCGGTTTCGATCCGGTACCCGAGGCGGTGAAGACCGCACAGGACAACGGGATCGAGACCTTCCCGGCCGCGATCGAGGCCGTGTCCGCCGCCGAGGTCGTGATCACGATGCTGCCGAACGGCGGCATCGTGAAGAAGCTGTATGACGAGATCCTGCCGGCAACTCCGACCGGAGCCCTGTTCATCGACTCGTCGACGATCTCGGTCGACGACGCGCGGGACATCCACCAGCGCGCCACCGAGCACGGCTTCGCACAGGTCGACGCCCCGGTCTCGGGTGGGGTGAAGGGTGCCGTCGCCGGCACCCTGGCGTTCATGGTCGGCGGCGAGGACGAGGCCTTCGCCGCAGCGCGCACGACCCTGGATCCGATGGCGGGCAAGATCATCCACTGCGGTGCCGCGGGTGCCGGCCAGGCCGCCAAGGTGTGCAACAACATGGTGCTCGCCGTCCAGCAGATCGCGGTGGGGGAGGCCTTCGTGCTCGCCCAGAAGCTGGGCCTCGACGACCAGGCGCTCTACGACGTGATCACCGGCGCCACGGGCAACTGCTGGGCCGTCGAGACCAACTGCCCCGTTCCCGGGCCGGTCCCCACCTCGCCGGCGAACAACGACTTCAAGCCGGGCTTCGCGACCGCCCTGATGAACAAGGACCTCGGTCTCGCGATGGACGCCGTCGCCAGCACCGGCGCCCGTGCGCCGTTGGGTACCCACGCCGCACAGCTCTACCGCGGATTCGCCGAACAGCACGCGGACCTCGACTTCAGCGCGATCATCACGTCACTTCACTAGGTCGTTCGCCGACCTCACGAGATCCCGTTGCGTTGGTTCCCGGTTTCCGGGACGGAACGCAACGGGATTTCTGCTAGCAGCGAGCAGTACGGCAGGGTGCAACCGTAGCGGGCGCCCGTGCGTCCAAGTCGGGTGAACGAACTCGATGTGTTGATCAGTACCCATGACGGCGTCGTCTCCACGCACGAGGCGACCGCGAAGGGCGTGAGCCGGTCGGCGATCGGCCGCAGGCTGGATTCCGGTGCGTGGGTCGCGGTGGCTCGCGGCGTGTACCTGGTTGCGGGACACCACCGATCGGCGCGGGCACAGGCACGGATTGCGGTGCTTTCGGTGGGTCGCGAGGCTGTGCTCGGTGGAGTGGCCGCGGCGTGGTGGCTGGGTCTTCATCCGAAGGAACCGCGAAAGCACCTGGTGTTCACGGCGTCGCGCGGGCGTCATGCCCGGTCGTCGGCGACGGCGGTGGTGCGCCATCGCGATCTGGCAGAGGTAGATGTGACGACACACGACGGTTTGCGTGTCACGACTGCCGGGCTGACCGTCCTCGATGCGTCCGCCGACCTGGGCGTCACCGTGATCGATGCGGCGCTGTTGTCGGGCGCGGTGAAGCGGGCCGACCTCGGCGACGCGCATGCGCGGTATCCGAAGCGACACGGCGCGCCCGCGGTGGCGCACTACCTCGAGCTCGTCGACGATGGTGCGCGGTCGGAAGCTGAGCGGGTCGTGGTGGGGCTGTTCCGCGAGGCGGGTGTCGACGGCTGGACGGCCAACCTCGCGATGTGTGGCTACGTCATCGATTTCGCCTTCACGGCAGCGAGGCTCGCGGTCGAGATCGACGGGTTCGGATTCCATCGGGACGTCGAGACGTTTCAGCGAGACCGCACGAAACGCAACGCGCTCGTCGCTGCCGGCTGGACCGTTCTGAACTTCACCTGGGCGGACCTCATCGAGCGTCCTGAACAGTTCGTCAGCGCGGTCACTGATGCCCTGTCGCGACTCGCGAGCTGATCGGATTGCGTTGTGTCCCGCTTTCCGGGATCAACCGCAACCCGATCGGGGATGAAACGTCAGAAGTCCCCGTTGTGCTTGCGAAGTGACTGGATGGCGCCGACGAGGCCGGTCATCTCGTCGTCGGACATGCCGACGTTGCCGAACACCTCGCGGTTGAGGGTCTCCGTGGCGTCGCCCACCGTCTTGCGGCCGAGGTCGGTGATCTCGACGAGCGTGGTACGTCCATCGGTGGGGTGCGGGACGCGGCGGACGAGCCCGCCCTCCTCGAGGCGACGGATCGCGTGGGTCACGCTGGTCACGTGGACCTGGAGCCGGTCGCTGGCCTTGGTGATCGGCAAGGACCCCTGACGCGAGAACGCCAGCAGGCGGAGCAGTTCGAAGCGGGAGAAGCTGAGATCGAACGGACGCAGGGCGGCCTCGACACGGGCGAGCAGGATCTGATGGGCGCGCATCACCGACGTCACCGCGACCATGCCGTCGGCGACCTCGCCCCACCCCGCCTGGGTCCAGTTGTCCCGTGCTTCGGCGATGGGGTCGAAATCCATGCTGCGCCCTGCCATACCGACACCCTAGTGGGGTGTCTCCGAAGGAGGCGAGACGTACCGATGGTGAGCGTGCCCTCGTCCGGCCGGTCAGGCACCAGGAGTTCGCCATCCGTCGATGATGGCCGTCGCCGCGGCCATCGGGTCGGCGCCGGCCGGGTAGTTGCCGGACAGGAGCAGGGTCGCGGTCCCGTGCACCTGTGCCCACAACGATGCGACGACGGTGTCGATGTCCGCGGTGCGGAGTGCGCCCGAGGAGATGGCTCGCTCGACTCCCTCGCGCAACGGCGTGATCGCACGGGTCGCGGCCGAGCGGGTTTCCTCGGTGCGCTCGACCCCGGCGAGCACGTCCCCGAACATCAGCTCGTAGAGGCGCGGATTCTCGAGCGCCCACCCGACGTAGGCGACCCCCAGGCCGGCGAGCGTCGCCGGGTCGGTTGCGGCGACGCTCGCGGAGCGCTGGGCCCGCGCGAACGAATCGAAGGCCCGCACCAGGATCGCGCGGGACAGGCCCTCCTTGTTGCCGAACAGCGAGTAGACGGCGGTGGTGGAGGTGTCGGCGGCGCGAGCGACCTCCCGCACCGACAGCGCACCGATGCCGTCGGCGGCCACCATGCGAACCGCCTCGTCGAGGAGCCGGACACGGACGTCTTCGGTGTGGGATCGGGGTCTTGCCATGTCCACGATAGTTTCATAACATCGTTTCGTAACAACGTTACGCAAGGTCTTGGAGGTTTCATGTCCGGTCGCCGAGCCGCCCGCATGACCAACGACACCCCGCCCCCGGGCACGACGGTGTTCTTGATCGGGATGCGGGTGACGCGACCCTGGCGTGTACGCGCCTGGTTGCCGGTGCTGACATCGATGTCCCGGATGCTGATCCACCTCCGGCGCCGACCGGATGCGGGCATGCTCGACGCGCGCCTCTATCTGGGCGGTTCGCCGATGGCGTTGTCGTACTGGCGCAGCGCCGACGATCTCCGACGGTTCGCGTCCGACCCCGACGCCCCGCATCTGTCCATGTGGCGGTGGTTCAATCGCGAGCTCGCCGACACCGACTCGGTCGGGATCTGGCACGAGACCTATGTCATCGGCGAACACGAGACCATCTCGAGCGGGATGCCCCCGCAGGGCCTGGCCCGGGCGGTCGGGTGGCACCCCGTGGGGCCGGGGACCGCAACCGGCGCGGCTCGGTTGACGCGTAACCGGCCGGCCCCGCAACGTGGCTGACCCATGGCAGCTGCGTTCGCATTTTGTCGTTCATCAGTCGTGTCGTGTCAGCGAATGACGTCGACGATCATCTGGTTCCGAGTCGTCGACATCGGGGCCGTTTTCCCGATGAGTCCGGTTCGGCGCCAAACGCTGAACATGGATAAACGATTCGTTAGCAATGACACCTAAATAAGCCCCGTCCATTCTGGGCGATTTGTGTGAGAAGGGCGTGATGGACCGATTGATCGGTCGCCCGAAAGAACAACTGCTCGTTGTGGTTTGACAGCCTACGTGTGAAGAATGAATCCACATTCGCTTGCCGAATGAGCTGAACTGAAAATCAGAGACACGGGCGGAAATCCACTCCTTTCGAAAAACTCATCCGAATGGACCATCGAATTCTTCGTGACCATTCCGAGACGTATTTTGTCATTCATTACCTCGACTTTACTGGCCTTTTGCCTTTGCCGAAAAGGGATGTCGGCGAATGTTAATCGGGAGTATGGTCCGATTTGTCGACGGGGCGACAGCTCTCCAGGGGGGGCTTATCTGGCTTGATCTCGCGCGGGTTGTGAATTGTCCATCCCGTGGTCTGCGGGGGGCGCCCGGGTGGTCCTGATACCCGGACGAGTGCGATCGATACGAACGCATGGAGGCCTCGTGACCATCTCAGACAAGGATCTCGTCACCCCGTCCGCGCACTCCTCGTCGACTGGGATGCCGGCCGATGACCATCCCACGGAGACGACCGGGGCCGCCACGCCGGCGAGACCGGATCCCGGTGTGGAGTCACTTCCGCTGTCCGCCGCGCAGCGTGGCATCTGGTTCGCCCAGCATGTCGCCGGTGACCTGCCGATCTCGGTGGCACAGTACGTCGACATCGACGGCGAACTGGACACCGAGTTGCTGACGGAGGTCTGCCTGACCACCGGGCGGGAGTTCGGCTCGGGGCACCTGCGCCTGGTCGTCGTCGATGGCGAACCGCGGCAATACGTCGCCTCCCAGAGCGCTCCGGTGAGCACCGTGGATCTGCGCGGCGAGGCCGATCCGACCGCGACAGCGCACCGGCTGATGCTGCTCGACTACACGAGACCGCTCGACCTGCTCACCGACGACCTGATGACGAGCATCGTCTACCGCGTCGGGGACGCGCACTACATGTGGTACCTGCGGGCGCACCACATCGCGCTCGACGGATTCGCCGCGGTGACGATGGTCCGGCGGATCACCGAGCTGTACAACGCGGCCGTTCGCGGCGATCCCGCGCCGCCGTCGAAGGCGAGCGACATCGCCGACATCATCGCCCAGGACGCGTCCTACCCCGGGTCGACTCGTCACGACAACGACCGCAGGTACTGGAGCGACCATCTCGACGGCGCCCCGCCGGTCGTCACCCTGGCCGGCCGGCACGGCAAGCCGACGCTGCACCCGATCCTCGTGAGCGCGCCGATTCCCGCGGAGACGGCCGCGCTCCTCGATGCGGCCGCGCAGGAGGGAGGTGGCGTGACCCCGGTGATCGTCGCGGCGTTCGCCGCGTACCTCGCGCGGATGACCGGCAGTGCCGAAGTCCTTCTCAGCCTTCCGGTCTCGGGTCGCCACTCCGCCGTGCTGCGCCGGTCGGGCGGGATGGTGGCCAACGTCGTGCCGCTGCGTGTGCCGGTCGCCGGCCGCACGCTCGGCGACGTGGTGACCTCCGTGCAGGGGGAGTTGCTGAGTGCTCTGCGGCGGCAGCGGTACCGGCAGGAGGACATCTTCGCCGACATGGGGATGGCCCGAGACGAGTCGGCGTCCTTCGGGCCGGCGGTGAACCTCATGATGGTCGACAGCGAGGTCGTGCTGGGTGAGGTCACCGGGCGGCTGCACGTATTGACCTCGGGTCCGACGTCCGATCTGTTCGTCAACATCTACCCGGGCGCGGGAAAGAGCAGCACGCACATCGACTTCCAGGGCAACCCGAACATCTACACCCCGGACGAGCTCACCGGGCACCACCGTCGCTTCCTGATGTTCCTGCACGCATTCCTCGGCGGGGCGTCCGACGATCGCGTGGGACAGCTCTCGTTGCTCGACGAGCATGAGCGGGCGACATTGCTCCCCGTGCGGGGCGCGCGTTGCGCCCCGCCGCGGGTACTCGCCGACATTCTCGCCGAAACGGTTGCGCGACAGGGAGAATCTACCGCGGTGTGCGCGTCCGGGCGTTCGATGACGTATCGCGAACTCGACGCCGCCTCGTCGCGCCTCGCGCGGCGCCTGCTCGCCGCGGGCTGCGCGCCGGAGGAGTCGGTTGCCATCCTGCTGCGACGGTCCCTGGGCACCGTCGTGGCCGTCTGGGCGGTGGCGAAGACCGGTGCCGCGATCGTGCAGGTGGATCCGGAATACCCGCGAAAGCGCATCGAGCACATCTTCGCCGACAGCGGTGCCCGTGCGGCGATCACCGTCGACGAGTTCGCCGAGCGGGTGCCCCCGTCGGCTGTCCGGATCGACCTCGGCGACCTCTCGCCCGACGGGAACACCGACGGCGCCTCGGGCGGCGGCTTCGACGACTCGCCGGCTCCGTCGCGGGCCCGGCTCGAGAACGTCGCGTACATGACCTACACGTCCGGTTCGACCGGCGTGCCGAAGGGCGTGCAGGTCACCCACTCCGGGTTGGCGAGTCTCATCGCCGATCGCACCCGCGCCTATGGCCTCGCGCCGGCGTCCCGGGTCTCCTACGCGCTCTCCCCGAGCTTCGATGCGTCGATGGAACAGCTGCTGACCTGCTTCGCAACCGGATCCGCCCTGGTGATTGTGCCTCCGGAGGTGATCGGCGGCGAGCGGCTCACCCAGTTGCTCGCCGAGGAGGAGGTCACCCACCTGACCCTCACGCCCGCGATGCTGGCGACCATCGAGCCGGAATCGCTGACCCGGATGCAGACCGTCGTCGTCGGCGGCGACCGATGCGCACCGCACGTGGTCGAACGGTGGACCCGGTCGGCGACGATGATCAACGAGTACGGGCCGACCGAGTCGACGATCACGGCGGCGAGTGCGGTGGTCGAGCCCGATGCAGACGTCACGGTGGGCGGCCCCATCCGCGGTACGTCGGTGATGGTCCTCGACCACGCACTGCAACCGGTGCCGATGGGAACCGCAGGCGAGCTGTACCTCGCCGGCCCGGGGCTGGCTCGCGGCTACGCGCGCCTGCCCGGTCAGACCGCGGCACGTTTCGTGGCCCACCCGCACGGCGCGCCGGGCGAACGGATGTACCGGACCGGCGATCTCGCCCGCTGGGTCGGGGCGGGGACCGCGCCGTCGCTGGAGCTGTTGGGCCGCACCGACTTCCAGCTGAAGATCCGTGGGTACCGGATCGAGCCCGGTGAGATCGACGCCGCTCTCACCGGGCACGCCCAGGTGGACCAGTCCGTCACCGTGCCCGCGCTCAACCTCGCCGGCGCGACCGTCCTGGCGTCGTACGTGGTGCCGGCGACGGGACAGCGGGTCGAACCGGCGGAGCTGGAGCGATTCGCACGCGAGTGCCTGCCGCCGCATCTGGTCCCGTCCGTCATCACGATCCTCGACGCCCTGCCGCTGAATGCGTTCGGCAAGGTCGACCGACGAGCCCTGCCCGCGCCCGTGTTCGCATCCGCGCGATCGGGGCGGCCGCCGTCGACTCCCCGGGAATACCGACTGGCGCAACTCTTCTCCGAGGTACTCGGGGTGGCCGAGGTGGGTGCCGACGACAGTTTCTTCGTCCTCGGCGGCGACAGCATCCTGTCCATCCAGCTCGTGGCGCGGGCGAAGGCGAGCGGGCTCGCGTTCACGACCCAGGATGTGTTCGAGCACAAGACCGTCGCCGCGCTGGCCGCGATGGCTTCCGACGTCTCCGACGACGCCGGACTGCGCGAGTTGCCCGGCGGCGCCGTCGGCTCCATCCCGCTGTCACCGATCATGCACGCGATGCTCGAACGCGGTCCCGTCGACCGGTTCGGACAGGCCGCGCTGGTCGAACTCCCGGATGCCGCCGGGCGCGACGAACTGGTGCGCACACTGAGCGCGGTGCTCGACCGGCACGACATCCTCCGGGCCACGCTGGTCGACGATCTCGCCGACCAACCCCACGTGGTGGTCCGCCCACCCGGTGCGGTCGACGCCGACGACGCGCTCGAGCACGTGTGGCTCGACCGACGGGACGCCGACGAGATCGACCGTCACCTACAGGCCGCGGCCGATCGCCTCGACCCACGCGCCGGCGTCCTGGTGCGGTTCGTGTGGATGCAGCACCCCGACCGCACCGCGCCCGACCTGATGTGGCTGGTCATCCACCATCTGGCCGTCGACGGGGTCTCCTGGCGCATCCTCCTCGCCGACCTCGTCACCGCCTGGCACCAGATCCGCGGGGGCGCGGTGCCGGACTTCGGCCCGCCGACGACGTCGGTCCGGCGCTGGGTCCACGGCCTCGTCGAGCAGGCGCCCGTGCGCGCCGCGGCCGAACTCGACCGATGGGCGGAGATCTTCGAGCCGGGCGACCGGTTGCTCGGACGCCGCGCGCTCGACCCGGATCGAGACATCGTCGCCACCGCCGGACGCATCCGGATGCGGATTCCGGCGGATGTGACCGAGGCGGCGCTCACCACCATCCCCGCGCGGTTCCACGGCGGTGCCAACGATTCGTTGCTGGCCGCGCTGGCCCTGGCGCTCGCGCACTGGCGACGTCGGCGCGGGCAGGCCGACGGCAGCGAGTTGATCGCCCTCGAAGGCCACGGTCGCGAGGAGGCCGCGGTACCCGGCGCGGACCTCACCTCGACGGTGGGGTGGTTCACCTCTCGCTTCCCGGTCCGGCTCGAATTGCACGGCGTCGACGTCGAGGACGCCCTCACCGGTGGTCCGTCGGCCGGACTGGCGATCAAGCAGATCAAGGAACAGCTGCGGGCGGCCCCCGACCACGGGATCGGCTACGGCATGATCCGATATCTCGACCCGGCCGGCCGCGACGAACTGGGCGACCGGCCCGAACCCCAGATCAGCCTCAACTACCTGGGCCGGATGGGGACCGGCGAGCACACCGGTCCGTGGATGCCGGCGCGCGATTTCGACGCGTTGGTCGGGACCGGGCACCCGTGGATGGCGTTGCCCGCCGTCATCGACATCAATGCGATCGCCGAACCGGGTTCGGCCGGTGTCGAACTCGACGTCGGCTGGGAGTACGCCGCGCTGGTGCTCGACCGGGTCGACGTCGAGGAGCTGGCCGGCCTGTGGGTGCAGGCCCTGAAGGGTCTCGCCCAGCACGTCCGGTCCGGGACGGCCGGCGGCCACACGCCGTCGGACTTCCCGCTGGTCTCGACCACCCAGGCCGACATCGATCACTGGACCGCCGCCCATCCGTCGATGGTCGACGTGTGGCCGCTGACCGCGCTGCAGTCCGGACTGCTGTTCCACGCGACCTACGACGCCGCCGCCGTCGACGGGTACACGGTGCAGGCCGAACTGCGACTCGGCGGGCGGCTCGAACCGGACCGGATGCGTCGGGCGGCGCAGGCGCTGATCGCCCGGCACGACAGTCTCCGCGTTGCATTCGTCGAGACCGGCGCCGGGCCGCGGCAGATCCTGCTCGACGACGTGACCGTCGACTGGTCGGACTCCGACCTCACCGGGATCGCCGACGCCGACGACCGGGACCGTGCACTGCGTCGTCTCATCGCCGGGTCGGCGGCCCCCTTCGACCTGGCTCGGCCGCCGCTGCTCCGTTTCCACCTCATCCGGTTGACGCACGACACCGAGAACCCGGGTGGCGACGAGTTCCTGCTGTCGATCACCAACCACCACATCGTCCTCGACGGGTGGTCGATGCCCGTCGTCATCTCCGAACTGCTGCAGTTGTACCTGGCCGACGATGACGCCGACGGCGCTGCCGGGCTTCCCGCACCCAGGACGTTCCGGGACTACCTGCAGTGGCTGCACACCCGCGACCACGACGCCACGGCACGCGCGTGGCAGGAGACCCTCGCCGGCATCGAGAGTCCGACGCGACTCACCGGCGCCGCGGAGCGCGACGCGACGGCCGAGGTCGACGAGACCGCGCTCGATCTCGACATCGCGACGACGGAGGCGATCGCGGGTCTCGGGCGCGCCCACGGGGTGACCGCGAACACCTCGATCCAGGTGGCGTGGGCGATGCTGCTCTCGATCATGACGGGCCGATCCGATGTGGTCTTCGGCAACACGGTGTCCGACCGTCCCGCCTCCATCCCGGGCATCGAGCAGATGATCGGGCTGTTCATCAACACCCTCCCGGTGCGGATCCGGCTCGACCCGGACGAGCGGGTGATCGACCTGCTCACGAGAGCGCAGTCCGAGCAGGCGGCGATGCTCGGCCACCGCGACATCGGCCTCGCCGAACTCCAGCGGGTGACCGGGGTGGCCGACATGTTCGACACCGCCACGGTGCTGGAGTCGTACCCGGTCGACCCGGACGAGATCAACCGCATGCTCGGCGACGCGGGACTGCGGTGGAACGGCCTGGCCGCCCACGACGCGACCCCGTACCCGGTCAGCCTCCAGGTCACCCCGCCCCGGCCCGGACGGGCCGACCAACCGGCCGCCGATCGGCCCGGCACCTACGAACTGGTGGTGAAGTACGCCGTCGACCGCCTCGACCGGGAGTCCGCCGAGGTACTGCTCGAGCGGTTCGTGCTGTTGCTGCGCCAGATCGCCGCCGAACCGGGCCGCAAGGTCGCCACGCTGGCATCCTGTTGGGACACCGAACGATCCGCCCTCTGTCCGATCGAGGGTCCGCCCGCCGTGTCGCCCCGCCTACTCCGGGACATCCTCGCCGACACCGCGCGACGACACCCCCAGGCACCGGCGGTGCGCGCCGACGGCGTCACGATGACATATCGCGAACTCGTGCGCCGCAGCAACCGGCTCGCCGACGAGCTCGCCGCCCGCGGCGCCGGACCGGAGACCTCGGTGGCCCTGGCGATCCCGCGGTCGGCCGCGCTCATCGTGGCGATCTGGGCGGTCGCCCGGACCGGAGCGGCCTTTGTCGCCGTCGACCCGGGCAATCCGGCCTACCGCATCGCCGAACTGCTCGCCGACGCGCGGTCCACGATCGGGGTGACAGTCGACGCCGTCGTCCCGAATCTCCCGGACAGCGTCGAGTGGCTGACCCTCACCGGACCCGGCTCGCTCCCGCTCGGTACCGACGACTCGCCACCGCTCGGTACCGACGACTCGCTCCCGCTCGGTACCGGGGACCCGCTCCCGCTCCGGCCGGACAACGCGGCCTATCTGATCTTCACGTCCGGCTCCACCGGCCGGCCGAAGGCCGTCCACGTCACCCATCGCGGCCTCGCCGACCTGGTGGTCGAGTACGCGGAATCCTTCGCGGTGGAACCTGATTCGACGGTCCTGCAGGTCGCGTCCCCCGGCTTCGACGCCTGCGTGTCGGAGGTGTTGGTCGCGCACAGCGCCGGCGCCTGCCTGGCCGTCGCGCCGCCGGAGATCTACGGCGGTGCCGACCTCGAGGACCTGCTGCGGACCGAGCGGGTGTCCCACGCCATCATCACGCCGACGGTGCTCAACACGATGGACCCGTCGCGTCTGCCGGAGCTGCGGATCGTCGCGGTGGTCGGCGAGGCGACGGGCGCGGACATCGTCACCCGGTGGTCGCCGGGTCGTCGGCTGATGAACCACTACGGACCCACGGAGACCACGATCTGGGCGACCGGCGCCGACGATCTCCGGCCCGGGGAGCCGGTGACGATCGGGGAACCGATCCGGGGAGTGTCGGCGTTCGTGCTCGACACCTGGTTGCGGCCGGTGCCGGTCGGAGTGGTCGGCGAACTCTACCTCGGTGGTCCCGGTCTGGCGCGTGGCTACTTCGACCGCGCAGGCGTCACCGCGACGAGGTTCGTGGCCGATCCCGTACGCTCCGCCGGCGAACGCCTCTACCGCACCGGCGATGCCGTGCGCTGGATTCGCACGGACGGCGCCCTGCGGCTGGATTATCTGGGGCGCAACGACCAGCAGGTGAAGGTCCACGGCCTGCGCATCGAGACCGGGGACATCGACGCCCATCTCGCGCGCATCGCCGGCGTCGCGCAGGCGGCGACCGTGCTCCAGCGCGGACCGGCGGGTCGTCCGGTCATCGTGTCCTACGTCGTGGGGACGCCGGACGAGCCGATGGACGTGCATGCGCTGCACGACGACCTCGCGAACACCCTGCCGCATTACATGGTTCCCGCAGCGATCGTCGAGCTGGAGTCGATGCCGGTCACCCGGTCGGGGAAGGTCGACACGAAGGCGCTGCGGCAGTGTGAGTTCCGTGCCGAGAGCGGGGGCGGCCGCCCGCCGGAGACACCGGCCGAGCGCGTCATCGCCGCGCTGTTCGCCGAGGTACTGGAGCTCGACGACGTCACCGCCGACGACAACTTCTTCACGCTCGGGGGCGACAGCATCGTCTCGATGCAACTG